>JAAYUH010000195.1 GCA_012517755.1 bacterium
AATTAATCTTTTTGTTCCAATATTAATTTTATTCTTCACTCTTGGATCAATATGGTTAACAAGATTACTCTTTTTTGTAACAATTGGAGGTTCTATTTATACAATTATCTTTATTATAGTAAAACTTTTTGAAAAAACAGAATCTTTTATTTCTGATAAAACTTATTTCTGGTATGAATTGATTAGTAGTGAAGATATATTTGCATTGATTCTTCTTTCAATATCACTTTTATATTTTATTGGTTTCTCAATATACTCATTAAAAGGAAATTTTTCATCTATACTTGAAAGAGACTCTATATATTAAAATTATATTTATGATAACCAAAGTATATAGGAGGTTTATAAATGAATGATATCTTAGAAATAATCAAATCGAGAAGAAGCATCAGAAATTATAAAAATGAAAAAATAAAAGATGAAGAGATTTTAAAAATTGTTGAAGCAGGAAGGTGGGCACCTTCTGCAAGCAACAACCAGCCATGGAGATTCATTATAGTTCAAAATAAAGAATTAATAAAGAAAATTGGAGATGCATGTAAAATATTAACAATTAACTCTTTTGTTGAAAAAGCACCTCTTATCTTTATTATATACACTGAAAAAAAACATAGATGGGTTGAATTAGATTGCGGTATATGTGCAGAAAATATGATGCTTGAAGCACACTCAATAGGAATAGGTAGCTGTTTTGTGGGGGCATTTAAAGAAAATAGAATCAAAGAAATTATAAATTTGCCAGAAGATTTAAATGTTGTTGGATTAATAACATTTGGATATAAAGAAAATGAAAAAGAACCAACACTTAGGTTGGATTTAAAAGATATTGTAAAATATGATTTCTATACAAAAGATAAGACAAAAATTATTTCAAATAAAAATATAAAATCTGGTTTTCTTTCAATAATAAGTATATTTTTCAAAAAAAGATAAATATAAATTCAATAAAATTAATTTAAATTTCTTTATTTTAAAATTTATTTAAATCTTTTTAAGTAATTTTTATATACCTCTTGACAAAATTAAAATATATGTTAATATTATTAAAGTTAAGTTAAATTTTATTTAGGAGGTTTGAATGAAAACATCGAAATTGGAAGAAAAGGATACTTTGGAGTTATTAAAAATTGAGAATTTAAAAGAAACGAGAATTATGAGAGAAATTGATATTGAAAGACTAAATAAATTCATTAATAATCCTATAATTAATGAAGGGAAAGGTAAATTATTATCGCCATTAAAAGTTTTTAAATAAAGGAGGAAAATATGAAAAGATTACCATCAAGATGTCCATCATGTGGAGAGTTATTAAAAATAACTGAATTAACATGTGAAAAATGTAAAACAATTGTTAAAGGAACTTATCCTTTAAATAAATTTTTAACTTTAGATCCACAAGAAGAAGAATTTCTTCTTGTTTTTCTTCTCTCAAAAGGGAATCTAAAGGAGGTCCAAGAAAGGTTAGACATTTCTTATCCAACTGCAAAAAATAGACTTGAAGAACTCTTGGTATCATTGGGTTTAACAGAAACAAAAAAAGAGGATAAAGTAGAGGGTTTTTTTGAAGAAGATAATATTTCAAAAATAGAAGAAATCTTAGAAAAAATAGAAAAAGGTGAAATAACTGGTGAGGAAGCAATAGAAAAAATGAAGGAGGTTAAAAATGAAAGAGGAGATGATTAAAAAAATAGAAAAACTTTTTTCTGATGGAAAAATTACAGAAGATGTAAAAGAGAAACTTTTGAAAGAAATTGAAGATATTGATGAAAAAAAGTATGAAGAGAAATTTAAAAAATCTTTTAAAAATATTGAGATAGAATTTGTCTCTGAGGATTTAGAAATAGAAGGAAGAGATGATATAAATGATATCATTTTTGAAAAGGGAAGAGAAGGGTTAGATATAGAGGAAAACAATGATAAATTAATAATTAAATCAAAAAATAAAGGAGTACATATAAACGTTTTTGGAATTAAATTAGGAGATGGAAATTTTATTGAAAAAGCAAAAATTATTATACCAATTAAGAATAATTTAATTATTGATAATATATCTGGAAATATAGAAATAAGAAATATTAATGGCAATTTAAAACTTAAAACAGTTAGCGGAGATATTAAAATTGAGAACATCAATGGCGATGTCGATTGTTATACAATAAGTGGTGATATAAAAATAGATAATATAAAAGGAGATTTTAATGTCGTCTCTAAATCAGGAGATATTAACATTAGAAATATTGAAAAAGAAGGGGTTATAAAAACATATTCAGGTGATATAGAAATTAAATATGGAAATTTCAACAAATTATTATCATCAACTTTTAGTGGTGATCAAAAATTAGACAATATAGATATAAATGAATCGATGGAAATCAAAACAATGTCAGGAGATATAGATTTGGGTTTATTAACAAAGGATATCAAGATTACAATTGAAACTAAATCTGGTGAAGGTTCAATCAATTATGAAGGTAAATTGACCAGTATAAATAAAGGAGAGATTTCTTTTGGAGGAGGCGACAAAATTCTTTTTGTAAAAACTTTAAGTGGTGATATAAATATAGATATAGATTAGTCGATATGTTTTAATTTTTTCGAAATATAAAGTAGATTGTCAACATATTTTAATACATTGAAAAAGAGAAAATCATCATCATAAGAATTTTCAGGATTTTTATTAGTTATATCTATATAAAAATCTTCAAAACTTAAATAACCATAAGATAGATTTATTTTATAATTTTTTGAGAAATTATTAAATTCTTCTTTGAATTGTGAATTTATTCTATTCATAACTATTTCTACATCATTTGGTGGAAAATCTGGTAAGATTATTATAAACTCATCACCTCCGTATCTAAATAAATAATCAACTTTTCTAATATTTTTCTCAAGAATTTTACCAACTTTTATGAGAAGTTGGTCACCTTCAAGATGTCCTAAGTTGTCATTTATCATTTTAAAATTATCAATATCAATCATAATTAGTTGAAAATTAATTTTTTTTCTTAGGAAAATATTTATTTGATATTTCAATATTTCTTCGAGTTTTCTTCTGTTAAATAGAGATGTTAAATAATCTTTTACAGATATATCTTCCAATCTCCTGTTTAATTCATTAATCTCATTGAATAGATGATCCTTTTCAGTGATTGTTGAAACAATTTTAGATAATATTTCAATATTTGTAACATCTGATTCAGAAAAATTATTTGGTTTTTTTGAATCAACATTTAAAATAGCGATAACTTCGTCTTTATAAATAATCGGAGATCCAATATAAGATCTTACATTTTCTATTTTAATCCAATAAGAAAGTTTATAAACATCGTCAACTTTCATAACACTCTTTTTTTCTCTAATATTCTCTAAATTTACAGGTTTTGTTAAATTCATTTTCTCTTCAATATCTTTTATAACATTATCATCAAAATTTTCCCATGCAACAAATTTATATTTACCATCTCTGTACTCAATTATCGAAGATGAATCAGCTAACACAATTTCTTTTGCTATTTTAGCAATGCTTTTTAAAAAATTTTCTCTATCACCTATATATGATGTTAAAAGAAGCGAGCCTTCTCTTAAAAGTTTAAGGATTTTTCTTTCATTATTTAAATCTTTGATTACTTTATTTGCATATAACGAAAAAATCAACAAGAATAGTCCAACAAAAAAACCTCTTTGATAAAAAATTGAATAATTTATATTATAAACTTCTGATGTTAAACAGTTAACATAGGGTATAATTTTATAATATTGACCTAAAATTAATATTAAGTAGGATACATAAGAAATAGCTGAGATTAAATACGGATAATTAGGGAATCTAAAAGCACTAATATTAAATATAATTAAAAAATAAGAAACAAAAAAATAACTTGTAATACCGCCTGTATAATAAATAACAAAAGTTGCTATGATAATTTCAATTAAACTAATAGATAAAAGAAAAAATATTACTTTTTCTTCTTTAATTTTATTAAACAAATAGTGAGTGAGAATAATAAATAGAAGGTAAAATAATGAAATATATAGAAATGGAGTTAAAGGATATTTTGCAAATTTAAAAATTAGAGAGAACAGATATAATAAAATTCCAAATGTGGGTAATAAAATTTTTAATCTAAATATGTTATTTTCAGTTAATTTTAAATCTTCATAAGTTATAAGTTCATTCATATTTATAAATTATATTATAAAATAAAAGAAAAGGATTGAGGAGAAAAAATGAAAAATGTATTTTTTGGACATTTTGAAGATTTAGATGCAATAACAGGGGTTTCAGTTATAATTTTTCCAGAAGGTGTAGTTGCAAGTTGTGATACCCGAGGTTCAGCGCCAGGAACAAGAGAAACAGCACTTCTTGAACCTACAAAAATGGTGAGAAAAATTTATGGAATATCTCTTGCAGGAGGAAGTGCCTTCGGTCTTTCTGCTGCATCAGGTGTTATGAAATACTTAAAAGAAAAAAATATTGGCTTAGAAACAGGTTTTGGAAAAGTACCAATTGTTCCTTCTGCTATAATTTTTGATCTTGGGATTGGAAAAAATGATATTTTTCCTGATGAAGAGATGGGATATAAAGCTTGTTTAAATTTAAGAGAAGAGCCCTATATAGGTTCTATCGGGGCAGGAACAGGGGCAACTGTTGGAAAAATTATGGGTATGAACAATGCAACAAAAAGTGGAGCAGGTTTTTATTCTGAAAAGATCCATGGAATAGAAATTTCTGCATTCACAGTTGTTAATGCCTTTGGAGATGTTTATGAAAATGGAAAAATAATTGCTGGAGCAAGAAAAATAATAGGTAAAGGATTTCTTAACACAGAGGAGTATTTAAAAACTTTCATTGGAAAGTTAACAATGAACAAAATAGAAAATACAACTCTTGTAGTAGTAATAACTGATGCAAAAATAGATAAAGAAGAGGCAAAAAAAATAAGTGAAATGGCTCATGATGGAATCGCAAGAGCAATCAAACCTGTTCATACTATGCTTGATGGAGATATAGTTTTTACTGTTAGTACTTGTACTGGAAAAGAAATTGATATAACAACACTTGGAACATATGCAGCAAAGGTAACAGAAAAATCTATAATACAAGCTGTTAAAGTATCGAAGAGTTTAGGTAAAATTTTGTCTTATGAGGATTTAAAGAGTTCTACCCGAGAAGAAAATCAAGAATCATCATAATAATAAATCCAATGATTATAGAAAATGTTGCTTCTTTTTCATAACCTCTTTTATGACTTTCTGGAATTATTTCATCTGAAATTACATAAAGCATTGCTCCGCCCGCAAAAGAAAGCGCAAATGGTAAAATCTTTATTAAAACTTTAACAAGTAAAAAACCTAATAAAGCCATAATTGGCTCAAAAATTCCAGTTATAAAAGAGATTAGCAAAGCCTTTCCTCTTGAATATCCCTCTCCAACTAATGGTAAAGCAACTGCTAAACCTTCTGGTATATTTTGAAGACCAATTGCTATTGCAATTATTAAACCAGATTTAAAATCAGAGGAACCAAAGCCAACTCCAACAGCAAGGCCTTCTGGTAAATTGTGTAATGTAATAGCATAAATGAACAGCCAAATTTTTTTTAATCTTGATGAAGGACCCTCTTCTCCTTTTATAAAATGGGTATGTGGTGTAATTTTATCAAGAAATGATAAAAATAGCGCACCAGTTAATAAACCAATAGTTGTAATAATAACTCCGCCACTCTCAAGAGAAGGAAGAAGTAAACTAAAAAAGGTTGCAGCAAGCATAACACCAGCTGCAAATCCAAGAAGAGCATCAACATATTTAAATGGGACATCCCTTTTTAAAAAAAGAACGGGTAAGGCACCAACGCCTGTTAAAATACCAGGTATAATAAGTCCAAATAGAATAGATAAATTCATTAAGATAAATTATATCAAAATCTATAAGAATCTTTCAAAATGAGACAAAGGTGTCAGGCACTAAAGTCTCATATTTAGAAGTTAACTAAATTTTAAATACTTCGGTTTATTTGGTTATAGAA
>JAAYUH010000196.1 GCA_012517755.1 bacterium
CACCTTCTTTTAAAATCTCTGGTTCATATGGAATTACTGGACTGTTTAGTCCTAAATTTTCTGAACTATCTTTTGGATATCTTATAATGCAACTTCTCTTTTCTTTTAAAGAAAAATTCATCATTTCTCTCAATTCATCTCTATCTTTTGGAGCCATAATTACAAAATCATTTGGAAAAGAAAAATATGCCAAGTCAAAAATTCCTTGATGAGTTTCTCCATCTTCAGGCACAAGACCTGCTCTATCAACCATAAAATTTACTTTAACCTTTTGAAGAGACACATCAAGTAGTATTTGATCAATGGCTCGTTGTAGAAAAGTTGAGTAAATTGCAACAAATGGAAGTTTCCCACCTTTTGCAAGACCTCCAGCAAATGAAACTGCATGACCTTCTGCTATTCCAACATCAAAAAATCTATCAGGAAAATTTTCTTTAAACTTTTTAAGTCCTGTTCCAAGTTCCATTGCAGCAGTTATTGCAACAACTCTATCATCTTTTCTTCCAATTTTTACCATCTCATCGCCAAAAGTTTGTGAAAATGATTCAACTATATCTTTTGGCTCTAAGAATGGAGGAGATGAATGATAAACATCTGGTTCCTCTTCTGCAAAGTCAATTCCCTTTCCCTTTTTGGTTATAACATGAACAATTCTTGGTCCACTTAAATCCTTAACTTTTTTTAAAACATCAACTAAAAGTGGTATATTATGACCATCAAAAGGACCAAAATACATTATTCCTAATTCCTCGAAAACTATTCCAGGTATTATCGCCTGTTTTATTACCAATTTGAATTTATTAATTGAATTTAGTAATTTTTCACCAAATTTTCCTCTTTTTTTAAGAATTTCATTCAATTTCTTTGACGATTCCCTATAAAACTTTTCTGCTCTTAATTTAGAAAAATATCTTGAAAATGCTCCTACATTTTTAGAAATTGACATTCCATTATCATTCAGAATTATTAAAATATCTTTTTTACTCTGACCAAGATTATTTAAAGCCTCCCATGCTTCACCACCAGTCAAAGCGCCATCACCAATTATATTGACTATTTTATAATCTTCATTGGTCAAATCTCTTGATGAGGCAAGACCTAAGGAAAGTGAAATTGAATTAGATGCATGTCCAACAAAAAATGTATCATAAACACTCTCTTTTGGAGATGGATATCCAGAAATACCACCGCTTCTTCTAATTTTAGGAAACTCATCTTTTCTTCCAGTTAAAATTTTATATGTATAACATTGATGGCCAACATCAAAAATTATCTTATCAAAAGGGGGATTAAATGTATAAAGAACAGAAATTGTAAGCTCTACTGTTCCAAGATTTGATGAAAGATGGCCACCATTTCTTCCGATAACATCCTTTATATATTCTCTTATTTCACCAGACAGTTCATTTAAATCTTTCAAATTTAATTTCTTTAAATCATCAGGAGAATCAATATCTTTTAAGATAGCCATGATTTTAAATAATAAACAAAAGATTTTAATAAATCATTTTTTAAGGAAACTGAATCAATAACACCTAAAGACTCGTTAAGTAAATTTGTTGCAATTTCTTTAGATTTTTCCATTCCAAATAATTTCGGAAATGTAACTTTTGACTCATCTTCTTTTGAGTTTTTTGAATCTTCAATATCATCAAGAATCTGATAAGTTAAACCAATTTTATCTCCGAAACTCTCTAATTTATTTAACACCTCATCATCTATCTCGCTTAAAATTCCACCAATTTTAATTGCTGTTTTCATCAATGAACCAGTTTTCTTTGAATGAATGTAATATAAGACCTCCTCTGTTGCATCCTGTGGAGTTGTCATAACATCCATAACCTGTCCACCTACCATTCCATTTATTCCAATATTAATAGATAACTCTCTTATACATCTTAAAACTATCTTTTCATTAAAACTTGTTACTTTTGCTAAATTTTCAAAACTAAGTGTTAATAGTGCATCACCAGCTAAAATAGCGATATCCTCTCCAAAAACCTTATGAAGAGATGCTCTTCCTCTTCTTGTATCAGCATTATCAATTGCTGGTAGGTCATCGTGAATGAGAGAATATGTATGAATTAATTCTATTGATACTGAAACAGGTAAGGCTTTTTCAACATCATCTTTAAAAGAACAATACGATGCAAGAAGTAGAACTGGTCTTATTCTTTTTCCTCCACCTTTTAAAGAATATGAAATTGCTGGAAAAAGAGGCGATGTTTTATATTCACTTATTACTTTATCCAATTCATTTTCAATTAAATTTACCTTATCTTTTAAAAATGAAATAAAAATTTCTTCCATATCTTTATTTTATACTAAAATTATTAAATTCATTCATAAAATTTTTCCATTCATATTTAACCTCTTTAACTTCTGCACCTGTAGGACCCTGCTTGAGATATTCAAGTATTTTTTTAAGATCCTCTTCATTACCTTCTCCGATAAATGAAACTGTACTATCAATATCATTCTTAACATATCCTGTTATGTTATATTTTTTTGCATAATAGTGAATAAAAAATCTAAAACCTACTCCTTGAACAATTCCAAAAACTTTTGCTTCAAGCCTTTTTTTCATTTCTATATTTTTCTGCAATCCTCCCTAAAATTCCATTTATAAATTTATATGAGTCACTGAAACTTCCAAATTTTTTTGAAATTCTTACTGCTTGATCAATTATTACTGCAGTTGGAATGTCTTTTTTATATATTAATTCATAAGTTGCAATTCTAAGAATATTTCTATCAACATATAAAATTCTATCCCACTCCCAATCAATGAGGTGCTCTTTAATAATTTCATCTAAATTATTAATATTATCCTCTACGCCTTTACAAACAGAAATAGCATAAATTATTGAATCTTTAGGGGTATTATCAAAATCAAAATTTTTTATAATTGTTTCCAAATCTTTCATTGTCACATCTTTCTCATAAAGAATTTGGAGGGCTTTTTCTCTACCTTTCTCCCTAATCTTCATTCTTATCTTTTACATCAATATAGAAAAAGTTTATTTCAAAATTTTTGTATGGTGTAAATTTAGATAAAACTTCATTAATTTTTTCTCTTAATTTTTTTGAAAGCTCTATAAGATTTGTTAAAAAATAAACCCTCAATAGAATATCTACAGTTAAATTTTCTTTATCTATTTTTATTTTAATTCCTCTTTTTGCTTCATCTCCATCGAATATCTCAAGTAAATCTTTTGCAAAATCTGAACCAATTCCTTCAATCTCTTTGAAATCTTTTATAACCCCACTAACTAACTCCTCTATTGCATAATCACTCATAACTAAATTATCATTCATTCTTTTTTACCTACCCTTTCAAGATATTCTCCTGTTCTTGTATCAATTTTAATTATCTCACCTTTTTCGATAAAAAACGGTACTTGAATTTTTAGTCCTGTTTCTAAAACTGCAGGTTTACTTCCTCCTTGTGCTGTATCTCCTTTAAAACCTGGATCAGTTTCAACAACTTCAAGTTCAACATAATTCGGAAGTTCAATACCAATTGGTCTATCTTTAAAATATAAAACCTGTATGTTCATATTTTCTTTTAAATAATATTTTTCATCTTCGATAAAATTTTCAGGAAGTTCTATCTGTTCATATGTATTATTATCCATAAAATAATAATTTTCTCCGTCATTATACATATATTGGAATTCTTTTCTTTCAACAAAAGCATCTTTAACTTTTTCGCCTGCTCTAAAAGTTCTTTCAACAACATTTCCTGTTTCAATATTTCTGATTTTTGTTCTAACAAAAGCTGAACCCTTTCCTGGCTTAACATGTAGGAAACTTATAACAATCCAAACTTCACCATCAAATTCAAAAGTAACTCCTGGTCTTAAATCATTAACATCAATCATCCTTTCCTCCTAAAAAATCTAACTATTTAGATTTTAACAATTAAATTAATATTAATCAAGATAAGGTAACGCTACCCAAAAATGTTAATATGGTGTCAAACACCAAAATGACATATATTTTTAATTCTTCCTAATTTGATAAAATTAATCTTCAATTAACCATTTCCATAATGGTTTTATAAATATCTTTTTCCCATCAACTACAATTTCATCTTCATAATCAAAAGTTATAATTAATAAATTATCACATTTTAATTCATTAGATGCCTTGATCAATGAATTGATTTCTCTTTCTTTTGTTTTAAAATCATCTATATTTGAGCATGATTGAATTAATAATTTTATAAATTCTCCTTCTGTAACAATAAAATCGATTTCATGCTTTTCATAATCTTTATAATAAAAAATATTCATAAGAGAATTTTTTACTTTATGATTTAATAATTCTAAAAAAACAACATTTTCAAGAGATTTCCCTTTATCATCACTGAATTTAAAACCGTATACTTTTCTTAATCCTAAATCAACAATATATGATTTTCTTACAGATAAAACTTGTTCTTTTAATGAGAATGAATATTTTCTTAAAAAATGAAAAATACCAGATTCCTCTAAGTAAGAGACATAATTTATTATAGTTCTTTTTGTAACAGGATTGACATTTTTTATCCATTTATAAAAAGAATTTATTGAGAATTGAGATGATATATTTGTTGTTAAAAATTTTATTAATTCTCTTAAGATTAATGTGTTTCTAATTGTATACCTTTCAACCAAATCTTTGAAAAACATTGTCTCTAAGTAATCCTTCAAAATTCTAACTTTTATATTTTCATCTTTTTCAAGGATAACTTCAGGAAAACCACCAAATTCAAGAAATTCATTTAAATAATTTATTATTTTGAATCTCTCTTCTGAATAAATAATTTTTTTATTCAATTCAATATTTTTAGTTTTTAAAAATTCTTTAAATGAAAAAGGGAATATTTCAAATGTAATCGCTCTACCTCTTAATTGAGTTGCAATCTCTTTGCTCAATAATTTTGAAGAAGAACCAGTTAAAAATATTCTAAATTTTTTGGTATCATATATTCTTCTAATACCTATTTCCCAATCCTTTACATTTTGGATTTCATCAAAAAATATATAGTTAACTTTATTAGAATAATCAGGGTATAGTTCTCTATATGCTTCAAATATCAATTCTATTCCTTTGGAATCAATTGGTAAAAGTCTTGGATCATCAAAACTCAAAAATAAAATTTGTTCTTTATTTATTTTTTTCTCAAAAAGTTTTTTTATTATTTGATATATTAAATAAGTTTTACCGCTTCTTCTTGGTCCAGTTATTGCAATTATTTTATTAGATTCAAGTGGTACATCAACATTCCTTTCAATTAACCATGGTAATTCTCTTTCTTGATATTCAACAATTGCTGTTTTAATTAATTCTTTATTCAAAATAGTTCCTCCTATGATACTATTTTATTAATAAAATTGTATCATATATGATACTACTTTCAAGAAATAGTTTTAAAAAATAGAATAGATTATAATTAAATTATGGAGGAAAAAGATGAAAATAAAAAAGGTAACAGAAGAAAATTTATTTGATTTATTCTCCCCCTGTGGACCAAATGAAGAGCCATATATCACAAGTAAAAATTTTATGGTTAATCTATGGAAAGAGAAGAGATTTAACTCTGGTTGGAGAGGATATGTTGCATATGAAAATAATATTCCAGTTGGAAGAGTTGAAATTTGGCCTATTGAGAGTGGTTTAAATAGTACTGTTGGTGAAAATTTATACTATATGCCCTGTATATGGATTTTGC
The DNA here is from genome assembly GCA_012517755.1 of bacterium. Taxonomy (GTDB): domain Bacteria; phylum Caldisericota; class Caldisericia; order B22-G15; family B22-G15; genus JAAYUH01. The sequence goes on from JAAYUH010000196.1 coordinate 5,720, forward strand.
CAGA
>JAAYUH010000197.1 GCA_012517755.1 bacterium
AAGATATACAAGAACCAATAACCACTTCTGGGGTGAATATGCAGATACAAGATATCATTTGATAATAGATTTCTATTCTTCAGGTAGATATCATATAATCTTTGATGATAGAGTAACAAGAATCTCAATTAAGATTGCTAATTAGTAAATCAGGGTAACAGATAGAGGGCTGAGTGAAAGATAGAGGGCTGAGTGAAAGATAGAGGGCTGGGTATATCCCAGCCCTTTTTTATTTTAGTTAACAAAGTAGACAGTCTACATTGTTAACTATTTTTTAAATTTCGGGGTAAGGATATCCTTAAAGATAACTCCTCTTAAGATATCATCTTTAGAGAAAGTCAAGATTTTTTTTAATTTTGGTGGTGTCTCTTGATAAAGAGGTCAGGCACCTAAGTCTCCTTTTTTAAAAAGTACTACTAAAAAACAGGATAACCTTCTATTGAAAAATAAATAATCTATAAAATATATGATAGAAGTTTTTAATTTTTCCAATATGTTATGGACTGCACGAAGTCTCTGAAAACCCCTTTATTTTGTCATTCCCGCAAAAGCGGGAATCCAGTATTTATATCAGTATATAGACACCTGCTTCCGCATGAATGACGGTTTGAACGAATTTTTTAGAGATTTCTACATAATTACTTGACATATAGCTACCTCTTAATATAATTATTTATAATGATTTTTTATGAATTTTTTTTAAAAAAATTAGTAAAATTCATCTCACTTATCTTTTATTTATCAAAAATATTAATAATTAAATCAGGAGGTTAAAATGCAAAAGAAATTTTTTTTACTACTTATTGTGTTTGCAATGGTAGTAAGCCTTATTTTTCCTTTTGGTAATAATACAAAAGGACAGATTGACAATGGCTTTATTATCTCAGAGTACATTGAAGGAAGTAGTTTTAACAAAGCAATCGAACTGTATAATGGAACGCTTACCACTATTGACCTTTCAAATTATAAATTGGCTCTGTATTCAAATGGGGCATCATCACCATCTCAATCAGTTACCCTTTCAGGTACACTTGCTGCTGGAGATACATATATTATAGCACATGGTAGTGCAGATCCAGCTATATTAGCAATTGCAGACCTAATAAGTTCCTCAGTTATAAACTTTAATGGAGATGATGCTGTAGCTCTAATTAGAACATCTGATGCGTCTTTTGTTGATGTTTTTGGTCAAATTGGTTTTGATCCCGGTACTTACTGGGGTGTTTCTCCTAACACAACTGTGGACCATACGCTGGTACGTAAGCCCAGTGTTGTAAAAGGCGATCCTATTGGAAATGATGTTTTTGAGCCATCCTTAGAGTGGAATTTTTATCCTGTTAATGATTTCACACATCTTGGTTCTCATGAAATGACTATAGGCTCTGCACCTACCCTTGATTGGACAGGGGAAGTAGGTTATGAAGGTGACGGTGTTGAGCCATCATCAGGTAGCCCATCAACTACATTTACCTATAGAGTGAAATACACTGATGCTGATAATGACGCACCTCTTTCAGGTTATCCAAAAGTTCATATACTTAAGTCTTCTGTTGAGATTTCAGGAAGTCCATTTACAATGATAGAAGTTGACACATCAGATACAACATACTCAGATGGAAAGCTTTATACTTACTCCACAACCCTTTCAGCAGGGACTGACTATACATATTACTTTGAGGCAAAAGATGCAAATAATGTTTCTGCAACAGGTATTCCAACATCTTCGCAAGCTGGACCAACTGTATCGGGCGATGGCGTTCCTCCTGTTATATACGGGGTTAAGCCATACAGGATGTCAGTAACTTATGAATTACGCCCTGAAATTTCTGCTTTATATACAGACGATGATAGCGGAATTAATACAAGTTCAGTATATTTGAAGTTAGATAATGTCGATTTAACTTCTCAAGCAACTGTAACTTCAACAGGAGTTACCTATACTCCTTCAAGTGATTTAGCTTTAGGCAAGCATAATGTTGAGGTTGGAGTTAGAGATAATGCTGGTAATCTAAAGACATTGCAATGGTATTTTACCATAACAGAACAACTGACAACGCCTAACCATTATTTTGGTGATCCACACTCTCATACTTCTTATTCAGATGGAGCTTTAACTCCATATGATGCTTTTACTTATGCAAGGGATACAGCAAATATCGATTTTCTTGCAATTACAGACCATTCAAATTCATTAAGTAGCACAGAATGGAACGATACAAAAACCCAAGCATCTAATTTCACTCAAGATGGAGTTTTTGTCGGTTTATGTGGTTTTGAATATACACATACATCAGATGGGCATATAAATGTTTATGAATCTACTAACTTTGTTAGTAGAAATGATGCAAACTATGATACTATTCCTGAATTTTATGCTTGGCTTAAGGCACAACCTGATAATGTATTTGCTCAATTCAACCATCCATTTACTCTTGATGATTTTCTTGGTTTTGCATATGATAGTGATGTTGATAAAAAAATAATTCTTCAAGAAGTGGGGAATGGTTCTCCACCATATGCTTATGCACGTCTTGAAGAAGCATACATTTATGCACTCGATAAAGG
>JAAYUH010000020.1 GCA_012517755.1 bacterium
CTTAAAAACTTTTTCAGGGGTGAATGGAAGGTTGTTGAGTTTAATTCCAACTGCATCTAAAACTGCATTTCTTATTGCTGGGGCAGGTCCATTTATATTTATTTCAGCAACTGATTTTGCACCAAAAGGCCCTGTTGGATCATATGTTTCAACGAATTTAACAACTATTTCTGGAATATCAACTGATGTCAATAGTTTATAATCAAGGAAATTAGGGTTTAACATAACTCCTCTTTTTGAATAAATTATCTCTTCTGTTAAAGCAAAACCTAAACCCTGAACTATTGAACCAATTGCCTGTCCTTTTGAGAGATTTGGATGAATAACTATACCTATATCATTTATCGCAACATATTTAACTGGGATGATTTGTCCTGTTTCAAGGTCAAGATCTATAAGAACAAAGTGAGCTGCAAAAGGTGGTGGTGATTTTGGAGAGACAAAAGATGCTGAAGCTTCTATCTGTTCTTGTTCAAAATCATAAAAACTCCTTTCCCCTATCTCTTTCAATGAAATTTTCTCACCACTGTTTATATTTACGACATTTCTATCTTTTATAATTAAATCATCAGGATTTTCATTCATAAGTTTTGATGCATATTCAATTATTTTTTTCTTAATTTCATTACCAGCCCTCTTAACTGCACCACCTGATATGTAGGTTGTACTTGAAGCATAAGCACCTGTGTCAAAAGGAGTAAAATCTGTGTCTGATGAATAAACTTTTATATCTTCATAAGGAACTCCAATTTCTTCAGCAAGAATTTGAGCAAGAATAGTATCAGAACCAGTACCAATATCTGTTGCTCCAATAAAAAGGTGGAATGTTCCATCATCATTGAGTTTCACTCTTGCTGCTGCCATATCAACAAGAGGAATTCCAGAACCCTGCATCATAATTGCCATTCCAACGCCTCTTATAAGATTTTTATCTTTTATTCTTTTTCCTCTCCATTTTTCCCACTCTATTTCATTTTTTCCAAGCTCAATACATTTACTTAAGGAGCTACTCTCTATATATTGAGTTATACCCTCTTTTCCCTCTCCAAGTTTTTCAAAAATTGGGGATGTTTCTCCTTCTCTTATATGATTTTTAATTCTCAATTCAATTGGATCTATCCCGATTAATTCTGCAAGATCATCCATTGCACTTTCAAGAGCAAAATATCCATTTGTTGCTCCATATCCTCTAAAGGCACCAGATACAGGTAAATTTGTATAAACAGAATCTCCAATGAACCTTACATTTTTTGCTTTGTTATAAAGAGGTAAAGTTTTACTTCCAGAATTAAATAGAACTGTTGGCCCATGAGTACCATAAGCACCGTTATTCAAAAGGACTCTCATATCAATTGTATTTAATTTTCCATCCCTATCTGCTCCTAATTTTATCCATATTTTTGATGGGTGTCTTAACCTCGTAGAGATAAACTCTTCTTTTCTTGTTAGTTCCATTCTAACTGGTCTTTTTGTTCTTATTGTCATAAGGGAACAGATATCCTCTATTAATATCTCTTGTTTTACACCAAATCCACCACCAATTCTTGGTTTTATAACTCTAATTTTTTTCATAGGAAATTCTAAGATTTTTGAAAGTATTCTTCTTGTATGAAAAGGAACTTGAGTGCTTGTTCTTACAATTAAATTTCCATATTCATCAAAATATGTTATTGCTATATGTGTTTCAATCGGAGTATGTTGAACAGGTTGTGTAAAATATATCTCTTCTTCAATTTTATAGAACGACTCTTTTAGTCCGTTTTCAACATCCCCAATTGTTATATCAACATGTGATATTATATTTTTACTTTTATCATAAACTCCACTTATATCATCTTCATCATGAATTATAACCTCTCCTTTCATTGCTTCTTCTGGATCAAGAACATATGGCAACTCTTTATATGTTACTTTTATTTTTGAGATAGCCTCATCAACAATTTCAATTGAATCTCCACCAACAGCAAGAACTCTGTCTCCAACAAATCTTACTTTTTTATCAAACATAAAATGATCATATGGTGATGGTTCTGGATAACCCTGACCAGCAGTTGTATGTGCTATTCTTGGTGTATTTTTGTATGAAAGAACTATTCTTACTCCAGGAATTTTTAATGCTTCACTTTCATCTATTTCAACAATTTCTGCATTGGGATGAGGGCTTGTCATTATTTTTGCATAGAGCATATTTGGAAGAAAAATATCATCAGTAAAAAGTGGTTGACCTGTTGCAAGGGGTAACCCATCATATTTTTCAACATTTTTTCCTACTATATTGAACTCTTTTATCAATTCATCTTTTTTTATAACTTTACTCATTTTACCTCCTTAATTTTTTTGATAACTTTTTCAACTGCTACAATCTGTTGAATATATCCTGTACATCTACATATATGACTTGAAAGTGACTCTTTTATATCATCTTTTGTTGGGTCTGGATTTTTTCTTAATAAACCCTCAACTGAAATAATTATTCCAGGAATGCAGTAACCACATTGTATTGCACCTTCTTCTACAAAAGTTTTTTGAATCAAATCTGGTTTATCTATATCTCCAATCCCTTTTATTGTTGTTACTTTTTTTCCAATAACTTTACCAACAAGAAGTGTGCAAGAAGGAATAGGTTTGTCATCGATAAGAACATTACAGGCACCACACTCTCCAGTTTTACAATTATTTCCTTTTACTTCATAGTGGAGGTATCTTCTTAAGAGTTCAAAAAGTGTTTCACCTGGATATGCATCATAATTTACCTCTTCTCCATTTAATATAAAATTTATTATCATATCTCCTCCTTTTTTATTTAAGCGCAACCATGGTGTCTGACACCTCTGTTGCGGTAGTTAAAATTTGTTAAGGTCATTTTTAATTTTAATTAAGCTTCTTTTTGTTAAAACACCAGAAAGGTTTTTTCTATATTCCATTGATAATCTCATATCATTTTGAACTTCAGATGTCTTTATTGCTATCTCTTTTGATAAATTTATTACATCATCATCTAATTCTTTATTTAATAAAAATTTTTCAGCCTCATCTAAATGAACTGGAAATCCTGGCCTTCCACCTAAAATAATGTTCACCTTTTCGACTTTCTTTCCATTTAATTTAACTAAAACTCCTTCATTAATTAAAGGAATATCGTTTCCTGTTCTTGTAAATCTTATATATGAGAAGTGATATGAATCATCAAATTTAGGTAAATCTATTTCAGTTAAAACAAATTTTTTCTTTGATGTTTTTTTGTATTGTAAGAATTCATCTATTGATAAAATATTTTCTTCACCATCAAAAACTTTAACTTTTCCTTCAAGAGTTATAAAAATTGTTAGAATATCAGACCAACTATAACCTCTAACAATTGTTCCTCCTATTGTTATAACATTCCTTAATATCGGTGTAGCAACAGATTTTATTGCATTTCTAAATGAACCATTAAGGATATCTATCTTTTCAAGCCCATCAAGAGTATTTGCTGCTCCAATTGAAATATAGTTATTGTCCTCTTTTATGTAGTTTAAGTTAAGTTTATCAAGATAAATAAGATATTCTAACTCTTTTCTTTCCCTCCATACAATATCAACTCCACCTCCAACAATATCTCCCTTTTCTTTAAAATCGTTGAGTAATTTTAGGCATTCTTCAATAGTTAAAGGATAGAAACACTCTTTTACATTTTTTAACATTTTACCTCCTTCTTATGTTTTTATATTTATATCTGGGATATAAAAACCAAATTTTGTAGTTGAGATTGCTGCAAAATAATTTGCAAATTCAAGCGATGCTTTTAAATCATCTGTTTGAAGATATTTATGAATAAAAAGGGCATTAAAAACATCTCCTGCTCCAACTGTATCAACGCTTTTAACTCTGTGACCCTCTATATAAATCTCTTCATCCTTTTTTAATAGTTTCACACCTTTTTCACCCATTTTGACTATTAAAATTTTACCATCATTAATCAAATTGTTTACATTTTTCTTACCTATTATTTTAAACTCTTCCTCATTTGTAAAAATTAAAAAGCTCTTTAATAAAAATTTATAGGCGTACTCTTTAAAATATTTAATTCCTTTACCTATTCTATAGTTCAAATCAAAAAATATTTTTTTATCTGAAAAAAATTTATCTATAAATTCAAAGAACCTTTCATTAAAATTTTTTTCTGTTAAGATTCCTCCTGATATATAAATTGCATCAATTTTATTTAAATCAACCTTTTTTATTTGATTAAAATCTATATCAAGGTAACTTGCATTTTTTAAATTGGCAAAACTAACCCTCTCACCATTTTTATTTAAAATTATGATGACAACAGCTGTTTTTTTGTTAGAAAAGTTAATTAAATCACTATTAACTTCATATTTTTTTAGTTGTTTATATATCTTTTTTCCAAAATCATCTCTACTTAAAGAACCAAAATAGTATGTATTAGTGCCAAATTTACTGAGTGAAATTGAGGAGTTTATTCCTGTTCCACCAAATTTTATCTTCAACATCTTTGTATGATGGTTAGAATCTGGCGAAAAAATAAAATTATCCTCTTTTATTCTTATTTTTATATCAACACAGTTATCTCCAAAAACAATCACATTTTTTTTCATTTTCATCTTCTTTAATTATAAAAAATTTTGTTATAATTTATTCATGAAAAAATTGATTTTGATTTTATCGATTTCCTTTATATTTTTCTTAATCTCATGTAATGGTCAAGAAGAGCTTATTTCTACTCCTTCTATAATAGGTTTAAAAATTAGAGACGCTGAAAAAATTGCTGAAGATAAAGGACTTCTTGTGAAAGTAACAAAAAGTGATTTTTCAAAAGATTTTCCAATTGACTATATTATTTCTCAAGATCCATCACCTTATGTTCTTGTAAAAAAAGGAAGAATAATAAATGTTGTTATAAGTAGTGGACCCCCTAAAGTTTTAGTTCCAGATTTAATTGGTATGAATTTTAAAGAAGCACAAGAAATAATTTATGAGAATAAACTTTTACTTGGTAAGATTGAGGAAATTTTAGATCCTAATGTTGGGGTTGGAATAATAATTGAACAATCACCTTCACCAAAAACTTATGTTGAAGAAGACACAAAAATAGATTTAAAAATATCAAAAGGAGTTTTAGGTCAAATTCCATCACTTATTGGATTGTCTGTTGATGAAGCAAAGAGTTTGATTGTAACAAGTGGATATAATGTTGGTAAGGTTATAAACAAATCAAATCCAGCTTATCCATCTGGTATTGTATGGAATCAAGATCCTGCGCCTCTAACCTATGGAAGCCCTGACACAATAATTGATATTTATGTAAATCCGTGAAAATAGCTCCTTCAATACTCGCTTCTAATTTCAAGAATCTTCAAGAAGATATAAAAAAAATAGAAGAAGTCGCAGATATTGTTCATCTTGATATTATGGATGGTCATTTTGTACCAAATATATCTTTTGGATTTCCGATTATAAAAGCAGTAAGAGAATTAACAACTTTACCTCTTGATGCACATCTTATGATTGAAAAACCTGAAAATTATATTGATAGATTTATTGATTATGGTGTTGATATGATATCTGTCCACATTGAGGGAAATTATCATATTCATAGATTAATCTATTCGATAAAAAAGAGAGATAAAAAAGCAGGAGTTGCAATAAATCCAGGAACAAATATATCTCTAATTTATCCAATAATTAAAGATGTTGATTTTATTTTAATTATGAGCGTTAATCCAGGTTTCTCTGGGCAAAACTTTATTGACTCTTCTCTTGAAAAAATTGAAAATGTTGTTAAAATTAAAAAAGAAGAAAATTTAAACTTCGAAATAGAAGTTGATGGTGGTTTGAATTTTGAAATAGGGAAAAGGTTAAAAGAGATTGGTTGTGATATACTTGTATTTGGAGATTTCTTCTTTAGAAATTTTAATGAATCAAAAATTTTTATGAGGAATTTAAAATGAAAAACGAAAAGCTGACTTTAAATTTACCTCCAGAACTTTTGGAGGCAATAGAAAAAAAAGCAAAAAGAGAGAAAAAGAAGAAAGAGGATTTGATAAAAGAGCTTCTTGCATTTTATCTTTCCATTGAAGACAGAAAAACAAGAATAAAAAAAGAGATAGTAAAAAGTTATAAAACATCAAGTGAGACAAGTCTTTTTTTCTCAAGAGAGTTTTTCGAATTAGAACAGGAACTTTACAAGGAACTTTTCAATAATATTAAGTAGTTTATTGATGAAAAAAAATTATATTAAAAGAGGAGAGATTTATCTTGTCGACCTTTCTTCTTCATCAGGATCAGAACAAAGTGGATTAAGGCCTGTTTTGATTATTCAAAATGATATTGGAAACCAACATTCACCAACTGTAATAATTGCAGCAATAACATCAAAAGTTGTTGAGGAATCATATCCAATTGTTATCAAAGTTAATGAAAAAGAGGGAGGGCTTGATAAAGAAAGTTATGTATTATTAAATCAAATAAGAACAATAGACAAAAAAAGATTGATAAAAAAAATTGGGAAATTAAGAAGAGAAACAATGAATAAAATAGATGTAGCATTAAAAATATCTTTGGGGTTAATTAAAATTTAAAATTATATTATAATTAAAAAATATTAAAAGATTTAAGGAAATTTTATGATTTATGTTTTAGGAAGTATTAATTTTGATTTAGTTATATTTTTAAAAAAATTTCCTGAAATAGGTGAAACTGTCAAGGGAAATTCAATATTTTTTAATCTTGGAGGGAAAGGTGCAAATCAAGCTATTACTATAAAAAAATTGAATGATGATGTAATTTTTATAGGAAGGGTTGGAGATGATTATTTTGGAAAATATTTGATAAACAATCTAAACCAGTTCAATTTAGATTATGAGATAAAAATAGATAATAATTTAAACACTGGGATAGCGATAATCAATGTTGATGAAAATGGGAAAAATAAAATTGTAATATATGAAGGTGCAAATAGTGGAGTAAGAGATGAAGAGATAGATTTTTTAAAAGATAGAATTAAAGGGGAAGATTTACTTTTAATGCAGGGAGAAATACCATTTGAAACGATAGTTAATGCAGTAAAAATTGCAAAAAAATCTCAAGCAAAAATTATTTTTGATCCAGCACCAGCTAAATTAGAGTTTAAAAATCTATTTCCATATCTAACATATATAACTCCAAATGAGGTTGAAATTCAGATGTTGACACCTGATATTTCAGAATTAGATGATAAGATAGATTTTTTAATTAACAGTGGTGTTTATGGAGTAATTGTTAAACTCGGTGAAAAGGGAATTGTATATAAAGATAGAGATGGAAGATATTTCAAGTTAGATGCTTATAAAGTTAATGCAGTTGATACGACAGCAGCAGGAGATATTTTTAATGGAGCTTTTGCATTATGTTTAAGTAAAAATTTCGATCTTAAATATAGTTTAAAATTCAGTCAAGCTGCATCTGCTATTTCAGTTACAAGAAAAGGAGCAACTATTTCTTGTCCAGATTATAATGAAGTAATAAAATTTTTGGAGGAGAGAGATGAGAAAAATAATAATTGATACCGACTGTGGAGTTGATGATGCTATTGCAATTATGATTGCATTAACTTATGAAGATGATGTTGATATAAAAGCTATAACCACGGTAACTGGAAATACATATGTTGATCAGGTAACAAAAAATGTATTGAGGATTCTTGATTTTTTCGATAAAAAAGAGATTAAAGTTTACAAAGGAGCAAGTAGGCCTCTTATAAACAAACTTCAAAGGGGAGCAAAAATTCATGGTGAAGATGGACTTGGAGATATAGAGTTAAAATATTCAGAAAGAAAAGAAGAGGATTTAAACGCTATAGATGCGATATATAAAATTTCAAAAGTAGAAAAATTTATCGATATCATAACTTTAGGACCACTCACAAATATCTCAATTGCACTTAATCTTTATCCTGATTTAAAAAATTATATAAATGTCATTTATGCGATGGGAGGAGCGATAGATGTTGGAAATGTTACTAAATTTGCAGAGTTTAATTTTTATGCTGATCCTGAAGCAGTTCAGAATGTTTTAGATTCAAAAATTCCATTTAAGATTGTTCCATGGGATGGAATAGTAAAAAATTTATTCTTTGAAAGTGAATTAAAAAAGGTTATTGATGAAAACATTCCATCTGGAAAATTATTTCACTCTTTAATCAAAAATCCAATCTCTTATACTGAAAGATTAATTGGTATGAGAACGATGTCTCTTCCAGATCCAATAGCAATTGCATGTTATTTAGATGAATCGACAATAAAACAGAAAAAGAGAGGTGACCTTGTTATGGAACTTGGTAACAATACTCTAAGAGGTTCCTCTATTCTTATTGAAGGAGAAGATGTGGAGATTATTTTAGATATTTATAAAGAGAGATTTCTAAATATTTTAAATAGAATAAATAATCTTAAAGGAGGTGAGAGTATATAAATTTTTTCATCTTTTTTAAAAGGAGATAAGTTTATGAAAAAAATTTTAGCATCAATTTTAATTAGTGTCTTAGTTTTAAGTTTTGTTACAATGACAGCTTGTAAAAAAGAGGAAGAAAAGCCAGGTTCAAAACTAAAAGTAGTTCTTTATTTAAATGGGACTTTGGGTGATAAATCATTTTTTGATTCAGCGAATAGAGGGATAGAAATGGCTATACAGGATTTTGGAATTGAAGGAAAAACAATTGAGGGAGGTAATGACTCTTCGAGATGGGAACCTGATCTTGAACAACTCTGCCAGGGTGATTGGGATATAATAATTGCTGGAACATGGCAACTTCAAGAATCTCTTGAAAAACTTGCTCCGAAATATCCAGATAAAAAATTCTTCACCTATGATACATCAGTTGATTATTCAAAAGGAAACCTCGGAAACATTTATTCAATTTTATACAAACAAAACGAATCATCTTTTCTTGTTGGTGCTCTTGCTGCACTTGTAACAACATCTGATATGCCACTTGCAAATCCAGAAAAAATAATTGGATTTCTTGGAGGAATGGATATTCCAGTTATTAATGATTTTAAAGTAGGATATATTCAGGGAGCAAAATATATCGACCCAGAAGTTCAGGTACTTGTTTCTTATGCAGCATCTTATACTGATCCTGCAAAGGGAAAAGAGTTAGCACTCGCTCAATACAATCAAGGAGCAGATATATCATTTAATGTTGCGGGTGAAACTGGTTTAGGACTTCTTGATGCTGCAAAAGAGATGAAAAAATATGCAATTGGAGTTGATTCTGATCAATATCTTATGTTTAAGGATAGCGACCCAGAAAAGGCGTCATATATTGTAACTTCGATGATGAAAAATGTAGATAAGTCAATTCATAGAGCAATTAAACTCCATATCGATGGAAAACTTCCATATGGACAGGCAGAGGCTCTTGGAATAAAAGAAGGTGGAGTAGGAGTTGCTGACAATGAAAATTATAGAAAAGTTGTACCAGAGGAGTTTAGAAACAAGATAAAAGAACTTGAGGAAAAAATTTTAAATGGAGAGATTGTAGTAGAAACTGCATTTGGTGAATAAATTTAGTTAAGGGAGAAGCGAAGGCTTCTCCCTTTTGGAGGTTAGATGGGAACAATTCTTTCATTAAAAGATATTGTTAAAGTTTATCCAAATGGAGTTATTGCAAATAAGGGGGTTTCACTTGATATTGAAGAAGGTGTAATTCATGCGATAGTCGGTGAAAATGGCGCTGGAAAAACAACCTTAATGAAAATTGTTTTTGGATTAGAGGAGGCTCAGGAGGGGCAGATATATTTCAAAGGTAAAAAAATAAAAATTAAAAATCCGTATGATGCAATAAAAAATGGAATTGGTATGGTTCATCAGCACTTTATGCTTGCACCAGATTTGACTGTTTATGAGAACCTACTTCTTGGAATTGAACCAAAAAGAGGTATTTTTTTAAACACAAAAAAAGCAATAGAGATAACAAAAAAAGTTTCTAATGATTATGGTCTTCCAGTTCCATATGATAAAAAAATAAAAGATTTGCCAATTGGATTAAGACAGAGAGTAGAAATATTAAAAGCATTGATAAGAAATGCTGAACTTTTGATTCTTGATGAGCCAACCTCTGTTTTGACACCGCAGGAAACAGAGGTCTTATTTAACACTTTGAAAAATTTAAAAAAAGATAGGAAAACAATAATATTTATATCTCACAAATTAGAAGAGGTTCTTGAAATTGCTGATAAAGTAACTGTAATGAGAGATGGAAAGATAGTTGTTACAAAAAATGCAGAAGATTTAACTGAACATGAAATAGCTTATTTAATGGTTGGAAGAGAGATACATTTTGACAGAATTCCTCCAAACAATAAAGAGGGAGAAGTAATTTTAGAAGCAAAAAATATATCTTTTGTAAATGAAGACAACATTAAAGTTTTAAAAGATGTATCTTTTGAATTAAAATCTTATGAAATTTTGGGTCTTTGTGGAGTTGAAGGTAATGGACAGACAGAACTTGTAGAAATTTTGACTGGTTTAAGAAAAGCCTCATCAGGCAAAATATTTCTCAAAGATAAAGAGATTACAAATTTACTTCCAAGAGAGATAAGAGAAAAAAGGGTGTCACATATTCCAGAAGATAGAATGAAAAATGGTGTAGCAGAAAGAGCAACCTTAGAAGAAAACATAATTGTTGATAGATATTATAAAAATAGTTTTTCTGGAAGATTACTTCTTAAAGAGAAAGAAATAGAAAATCATACAAACGAATTGATAAAAAAATTTAATATAGTTACCCTATCATCAAAAAACCCTGTTTCTTCACTTTCTGGTGGTAATATTCAAAAAGTCGTAGTTGCTCGAGAACTATCATCAGATCCTTTGATTATAATTGCAGATCAACCAACAAGAGGTATTGATGTTGGTTCAGAAGAGCTTGTTCATAATCTTTTAAAGGATGCAAGAGATAGTGGAGCAGGAATTTTTCTTGTTTCTGCAGATCTTGATGAGATTCTAAAACTTTCAACAAGAATTCTTGTTATTTATAATGGAGAAATTGTAAAAGAGTTTATAAATTATGAAGGTCTAACTGGAAAAGAGCTTGGTCCATATATGCTTGGTCTCAAAAAGGAGAATAAAGATGGATAAATATATCTTAAAATATTTTAATTTGATAAGAACCATAATTGCAATTCTAATAGGCATATTTATCTGTATCTTAATAATATTTATTATAAGTAAAGACCCTCAGGATGGTTTAAGATATTTTCTTTTAGGTCCATTTAGTTCAGTTAGTAGATTAGGAAATGTTATTGAAATGGCATCTCCGATAATTTTATGTGGTCTTGCTATTGCAATTCCATTTCAAGCAGAACAGTTTAATGTAGGCGCAGAGGGTGCACTTTTTATTTCAGCAGCAGTTGCTACTGGTTTTGGAGTATCAACAACTTTTCCAAAAATTATTCATATACCTCTTATACTTCTTGTTGCAGGTGGAGTTGGTGCTATTTGGGGTTTTATACCTGGAATATTAAAAGCAAAATGGAATACAAATGAATTAGTTATAACACTTATGATGAACTATGTAGCACTTTTTTTAAGTTTATATATCATAAATTTTCACTTCAGAGATAAAAAAGCAAATTTTCTTGTTTCATATCAACTTCCAAAAACAGCATGGTTTGATCAATTTATTGAAAATACAAGGATCCATTATGGAGTTTTATTAACAGTTGTTTTAGTGATTTTGGTTTACATTTTACTTTATAAAACAAAACTTGGTTATGAAATTAGGATGACAGGTTTAAATATTAATTTTGCAAAATATGGTGGAATTAATACATTTAAGATAATTGTTCTTTCTCAAGTAATTGGCGGTTTTATAGCAGGAGTTGCTGGAATAAGTGAGATTATGGGTATACATAGAAGGTTTAACTGGCAAGCAACACCTGGTTATGGATGGGATGGTGTTACTGTTGCTATTATTGGAAGAAATCATCCAATTTTAATCGCTTTTGCTTCAATATTTATTGCTTATATAAGAGTGAGTGGCCAAGTTTTGAATTTACTTACAGATGTTCCGTCTGAAATTGTTACAATTTTCGAATCAATAATTATACTTCTTATAACTGCTGAGGCATTTTTAAGTCAATGGAAATATAAAATAACTGTAAGAGAGGCAGAAAAAAGGGAGGTAAAGGTTGAATCCGCTTCTTAAAAGTATATTATCACCATCCTTTGGTTTTGCGATTTTGAGAGTTATGACACCTATTCTTTTTGCATCAATTGGAGTAGCAATTACCACTTTATCTGGAGCAGTAAACATTTCTCTTGAAGGAACCATGCTTATCTCTGCCTTTTTTGGAGTTATAGTAAGTGCTTTTACAAAAAGTTTAATACTCGGTTTCCTCGCTGGCATTCTTGCTGGTGTTGCTCTTTCTTCTATACTCTCCTATTTTCACCTAAAACTAAAAGCAGATATTATATTAGCTGCAATCGCTTTGAATTTATTCGCATCAGGATTAACAGTTTTTCTTCTTTATATATTTGCAAAAGATAAAGGAACTTCAAGTTCATTAAGAAGCCTTGTTTTTCCATCAATAGACATTCCAATTTTAAAAGACATTCCTATTGTTGGAGAAATTTTTAGTGGGCATAATATTCTAACCTATGTTGCTCTTTTATCTGTTTTAATCTTTTACATACTGATTTTCAAAACTCCATTGGGTTTAAGAATAAGAGCAGTTGGACAGAATCCAGACGCTGCAAGTTCAGTTGGAATAAATGTAAATAAGATAAAATTCTATGCACTTATCTTATCTGGATTTTTTGGTGCGCTTGGAGGTCTCTATCTTTCTATGGGTTATGTATCCTGGTTTGCAAGAGATATGACAGCAGGTCGAGGTTTTATAGCAATAGCTGCCTCGAATTTGGGAGCAAATTTACCTTTAGGAGTTTTCCTTGCATCAATTCTTTTCGGAATATTAAATACAATTGCAATTTATCTTGCGTCATTACAGGTACCGTCAGAATTTATTCAGATGATCCCATATATAGCTACTATAATAACATTGGCAATATATTCTATACAAGCATCGAGAAGAAAAAGAAAATCATGAAATGTTTACAAAAGTAGACAGCCTATTTTTGTAAACAAGAGGAATTTTTTAAAAATAGGAGGAGTTAATTGTTAATTAAAAATACAACTATAATAAACTTTAAAGATTTATCAGTAAAAGAAAATTATGACATTCTAATTGATAACAATAAAATTAAAAAAATTGGAAAAAATATAGAAAATAAAGATGAAAATGTTATTAAGGGTGAAAATTTTTATACAATGCCTGGTTTAATTAACACACATTCTCATGTTGCAATGACTTTAATTAGAGGTTCAGCTGAAGATGTTAATTCTGATGATTGGTTTAATAAATATATCTGGATATATGAAAAAAATTTAAAACCTGAATTTGTCTATTTTGGAACTCTTCTTGGAGTTGCTGAAATGTTACTTTCAGGAGTCACAACTGTTTTTGATCACTATTTTTATATGGATGAAGCTTATAAAGCATATGATGAATCTGGAATTAGAGCAGACCTTTCCTGGGCACTTTTCGGAGTTGGCGAAGGTGAAGAGGAAAATTTCAAAAATGCTATGAATTTTATTGAAAGATATAATAGATTGAATGATAGATTAACTATAAGTTTAGGACCACACTCTCCTTATGTTTGTCCAGAAGATTTTTTAAAAAAGTTCAAGAAGTTGAGTGATGATTTGAAATTAAAAATTCACATTCATGCTTCTGAAATGGAGTGGCAGGTTGAAAAGAGTTTAAAAGAGCATGGAAAAACACCTATCAAATATCTATATGACCTTGGAGTTATAAAAGAAAATACCATCATAGCACACGCTTATAAAGCAAACGATGATGATTTAAAAATTATAAAAAATGAGAATTCATTTATTGCTCATGCAGCTAAAACATTTATGAAGTTTGGAGATTTAAGCGATATTTTGATAAGAGCTTTAGAAGGAGGAGTAAGAGTTGGTTTCGCGACAGATGGAGTTGTTTCAAACAATACTCTCTCAATTTTTGAATCAGGTAGAATAGCTGCCTTAAATGCAAAAGTTTCAAAAGGTGACCCTGAAATTGCAAAAATTGAAGAACTGATACCTCTTTTTACTTCTGGTGGAACTCTTCTTAATCATTTATCAGTTGGTGAAATAAAAGAAGGTTTTGTTGCTGATTTAATTCTTGTGAATAAAAACTCTCCTTCTCTTAATCCCAAAATAAATATTTTTGCAAACCTTCTTTACTCTATTTCAGAAAGAGATATTGATACAGTAATAGTCGATGGAAAAGTTGTTGTGAGAAATGGAAAATTATTAACCATAGATTTATCATACTTATTGAAAGAGATAAACAATATAAAAGATACAATGCTAAAAATAAGTGATACTCCTATGCAAAAATTTGGAGAGTGAATATGGCAGAACCACATATAAAATGCGAAAAAGAAGAAATTTCAGAAAAAATTATTCTTGTTGGAAATCCAGATAGGGCTAAAAGAATAAAAGAGGAGTTTTTAAAAGATGCAAAACTTGTTAATGAATATAGAAGTCTACTTGTTTACACTGGATTTTATAGGAATTCAAGATTGACTGTTGCAACAACTGGTATGGGTTCACCATCTACTGCTATTGTATTGGAAGAGTTAATAAAACTTGGAGGGAAAATTTTCATAAGAGTTGGAAGTGCCGGCGGATTAAATCCTGAAATCGATGTTGGTGATATAGTTATAGCGACAGGTTCGATAAGAGATGATGGAACATCTATTAAATATTTACCTCTTGAATTTCCAGCTGTTCCAGATTTTGATTTGACATCTATTTTAATTAAAAAAGCAAAAGAGAATCTTGAAAAATTTTATTATGGAGTAGTAATTTCAAGCGACGGATTTTATGAAGGATATGATGAAAAAATGATAAAAAAATTAGTTGAATCAAAAGTTCAAGCGATTGAAATGGAAAGTGGAGTTATATTTATATTATCTCAAAGAAGATGCGTAAAATCCGCAGCAATTTTTACAATTGATGGAAACATAACTCTTGGAAAAATGAAAGAAAAAGGCAAAGAAGAAAAATTTAACTTAGGAGAATATAATGCTATAAAAATAGCCTTAGAAACAATTTATGATTTCAAAAATAAGGAGGTTTAAATGTCAAAAGTTCTTGAAAGATTTTTAAATTATGTGAGGTTTGATACGCAATCAGATGAAAATAGTAAATCTTACCCTTCAACTGAAGGTCAGAGGATTTTTGCTGAACATTTAAAAAATGAATTAATCTCGATTGGAATGAAAGATGTTGAAGTTGATGAATACTCTTATGTTTTTGGGACACTCCCGTCAAATATAGAAAAAGATATTCCATCCATTGGATTTATGGCTCATATGGATACAGCACCTAATATGAGTGGAAAAGATGTAAAACCAAGAGTTATTGAAAATTATAACGGAAAAGATATTATTTTGAATGAAAAACATAACATAGTTCTTTCCGCAAAATATTATCCTGAAATTTTACAATTTGTCGGAGATTCTATTGTTGTTACTGATGGAACAACTCTTCTTGGAGCAGACGATAAAGGGGGAGTCGCAGAAATTATTACAGCGATGGAATACTTGATAAAACATCCAGAAATTGAACATGGGAAAATTAGAGTTTGTTTTACACCTGATGAAGAAATTGGAAAAGGGGTTCAATATCTTGATCCAAATAAATTTGGAGTTAAATTTGCATATACAATTGATGGAGGTCCTGTTGGTGAACTCCAATATGAAAATTTTAATGCTGCAAAAGCTTTAATACAAACTCATGGAGTTGATATCCATCC
>JAAYUH010000198.1 GCA_012517755.1 bacterium
GATTTTGAAAGATGAAGCGCATCATATATATAATTTTGAAAAAGCATGGAAAAAAATTCTTTTAGAACTCAATAAAAACCTTGCATCTAAATTTGGTAAAGGTATCAATATGGAACTTGATTTTAGTGCCACACCTAAAACTGAAACAGGTGTATTATTCCCTTGGATTATTGTTGATTTTTCTTTGAAGGAAGCAATTGAAATGAATATTGTAAAATTACCACTAAAAGGAAAAGTAAGAGGTGCTCGTGAGATTGCATCTAAGAAGGTAGTTGAAAGATATAGATCTTGGATTGATGTAGGAATAAGAAGATGGAGGGAATATAAAGATAAATTGAAATCATTATCTAAGAAGCCTATACTATTTTTCCAATGTCCAGAAAATGAAGAAGCAGATGAAATATTTAATTATGTAAATTCTATTCCTGACCTTAAAGGTAAAGTATTATTAATTCATACAGATAGTACAGGTGAGGTAAAAAAAGCTGATTTACCAAAAGCGCGAGAGTTTGCAAAAAATATTGATGACCCTGATCCAGAAAAAAACCCTTATGAAGCAATAATAAGCACACTTATGCTAAATGAGGGGTGGGATGTCAAAAATGTGAATGTAATTGTAGGTTTAAGGTCTTATACCTCTAAAAGAAAAGTTCTTCCAGAACAGGTTATTGGTAGAGGTTTAAGGAAAATGTTTCCTGAAGAAGAAACTCCCACACCAGAAGAGGTAAAAAACGAAGGTAAATGCATAAATGTTCTTGAAGTTATTGGGCCACCTGGTCTAATAGATATTCTTGAAGAGTTAGAAACTGAAGAAGGTATAAAATTTGCTGAATTTGATACTGAAAAATCACTTAATTTTACAACGATATCTGTTGATGTTAATAAATTAGATAAAGATATTGAGATTCCTATTCTCTCTCCGAGAATTTTTGTAAGAGAGTTTCAATTGAGCGAAGTTGAAGTTGATAATTTACCATCTCTTAAGATACCTTTAGAAAATAAAATCTTAGAAATGGAGTATGTAGCAGTAGATATGCTAAGAGGAATGGAAGTTATAAAAAGAAAATGGGATTTACCTGTTCCTCAGAATTCACAAAGTGTTATTGCTTATTATACCGATCAGATAGTTAAACAATTAAAAATAGTTGGAGCCTTTGCGACTTTCTACCCTCTTGTGAAAAAATATGTTACAGAAAAATTATTTAGTGAGAAGGTAAATCTTGATGATCCAAGAGTTCTTTATAAATTAAGTTCTCCTGAAGTTCAAGAACAGTTAATAAAATTATTTGTAGAAAAATTTAGGGATATGACCTTTATAGAAAAAGAGCCAAAAAAAGAAGATTATATTAGATTAAAAGATACAAAGCCATTCCCTTGGTCAAAAATGGTCTATCCTGCTGATAAATGTATCTTTAACTATACTCCTTGTGATAATGAATTTGAATTAAATTTTGTAAAATTTTTAGAAAAAGCTGAAGATGTAGTTGCATTCTCAAAGATTACTTCAAAGATCAATTTCTTTGTAGAATATAAAAACTCAAAAGGAAACATTAGATTATATTATCCAGATTTTGTTATACTGACTGCAAATGATGAACATTTGATAGTTGAAACAAAGGGGTTAGAAGATGTTGATGTTAAGTTTAAAGACGAAAGAATAAAATTATGGTGCGAAGATGCCACTAAATTGACAAAGAGTAGATGGTTTTTTAAAAGAGTAGATCAGGTAGATTTTGAAAAATATAGATTTAGAAGTATCAAAGAATTAATTCTAACCTTACAAGATATTAAAATAAATATCAATTAAAAATCAAATAGATTTCTTCAAAATAATAAAATAATATAGTGGGTTGAATATAATTTTCTAATAAAAGAAATTTGAGGTTATCAATTCTTATTTCAAAATAAATTCTTATAATTTTTGACATACAAAACAATTTTGATATTATTAAAATTAGGAGGTAGGGAAGTTTTATGAAAAAATTAATTTTAATTTCAACTCTTATTTTTGTATTACTATCATTTTTACCTTACAATGATTTAATTGGTGAAAATGAAAAAATTGTATTAAAACTTAAAAAGGGTAATAAAACCTATTATATTAATGACCAACCTAATGAAATGGATGTAGCACCTATTGAAATTCCGCCAGGAAGAATTATGGTACCAATTAGATTTATTGCAGAAGGATTAGGAGCAATAGTTGATTGGGATAATAATACAGAAACTGTAACAATCTCAATGGATTCAGTGCCTTATCTAAAATATAGAATCATAGATTTAGAAAATGAGATAGAGAATAAGAAGAAGGAAGTTTCTGATTTGAAAGAAAAAGTTGATGAGTTAAATGAAAAGTTAAAGGATTCTCCAGATGTTTCTGAATTAGAAGAAAAAATAAAAGAGAAAGATGAAAAAATTAAAGAACTTGAGGATAAAGTAGATAAATATAAAGATGATATTAGTGAACTTGAAAGTAAAATTGATGAAAAAGATGAAGAGATAGAAAAACTTAAAGAAGAGATAGAGAATCTCAAAGTTGAGATTGAAACTCTTAAAGAGGAGATAGAAAATCTCAAAGAACAAAAAGGTATTTATGAATTTAAGAAATGGAACATAACTGAAGAAGAGATAGAAAAAGCAATATTATGGGGTGAGACCTATTATGAAGATGAAGATATATTAAAATTTGCAGCTCCTTTTACTTTTGGTTTTAAGAGTGCGTATGAAATATATTGTATGGTAACCACACCAATTACTTATATAGCTATTATTGCAAAAGATAAAAAGACGAAGGGATCAAGAATTACAGAAAAGGATGTAAATGATATTTTAAGTGTTTTTGGAGATAGAATAGAAATTACAACATTTGTATTTGGTGATACTAGTGATTTTACTGAATATATGCATGGTTATATAAAAGTAAAAGGATTTGAATATTTATATCCAATCTATCCATTTAGAATTGAAAACCAAGAAGAAGCTGAAAAAACTCCAATTTGCCCCTCAAACCCGAAATATGAAGCTATGAACACTTACAGTTTTAACAATTATTATGTTCCTAAGGATTCAACAATAAAATTTACATTGGTAGATTTCGGACAAATTATATATAATCTTGATATTGATCTATCAATAATAACAAAAAGAATGAATTTAAGTAATTATATTGACGGGCAGTAACATAAAAAGTAGTAGTATAAAAAGTTATAGATGGAGATTCTATTATTTTAGAAAATTTAACAAGTGTAAGGTATATTGGAATCAATACAACTGAACAAAGTCAAAATTATCAACAAGAATCGTTATTAAGGAATGAAGAGTTAGTTGAAGAAAAAATGTTAAGTTAGTATATGATGTTTGATAATATCAATATAATAGGAAACTTACTCAATTTTTTGTTGAGTTAATTTTTGTAAATTATCAATTAATAAAAGAGGGTTTAGCAATCCTTGAAACATAGCCACCAAAATTAACTTTATTGGTGTTCAACTGAAGCAATTTAGAATAATGATACTGATACTGCATATTTATATGATTCACAAGGCAATTTAATTGACACTTACGCTTATTCTTAAAATTATATAATTATATAGAATTTATTTAAATATAAAAAAATGTAATAATGAAATATAGATATTCATTTAAGTCAAAGTTGTTTAAATTATTAAATTTATACTTTTTGAGAAAGAATAAATATTACTGATATAATTTTTAGTAGGAGGTGGAAATGAAAGCATCGGTTGTTTTAAGACCATCTATGTCAAAAAGATTAATTGCAAAAGGAGTTAAAGAATATTTAAATTCATTAAAGGTACTTGATAAAGGAATAGTTTTTATATCTTTGGGAACAACTAATAGTTTTATAGTTGAAGAATTAACAGATTTAGTAATTGATAAAAATAGATATATGGCAGGTTATATTGGAAATGGAAAGTTGACTACACTTGATAAAAATTTAAGGATTGACCCTATCATTTTGATTGATGGAAAAGTGTCAAATGAAAATGCAGATGATGTTGTAGAAAAAATGGGAAAAGGTGATGTTTTTATAAAGGGTGGAAATGCAATTGATTATGATGGAAATGTTGGTGTGCTTGTTGCTGATAGAAGTGGGGGAACAGTTGGAAAATATATCGGTAAAGTTATGGCAAGAGGCGTGAAATGGGTATCACCAATTAGTATTGGTAAATTGGTACCAGATGTTATTGAGGCATCATATTTTGCAAAAATTGAAGAGTGGAATTACTCAATGGGTTTAAATGTAGCACTCTTTCCTATAGTTAATGCTATTCCTATAACTGAAATTGAAGCTTTTAATATAATTTTTGATGTTGATGCAGTATTAATTGCAAGAGGTGGTTTATGGGAAGATGAAGGATCAATTGTTTTAGGAATTGAAGGAAAAGAGGAAAATATTAAAAAAACATTAGAATATATTGATTCAATAAAAGGAGAGGAAATACCTAAACTGACATAAAGGTTCAGTTTAAAATTAATTTTTTTTCTAAGGTTTAAACTATTTTTATTAACCATTTAAAATTATTTTTTCATGAGATGTTCCACTTAATTTTATTAATCATTTTAATTATTATTTGAATTCTAAGTTTTTTCAGAAATTTTAGTTTATTTTATAAACTATTTTTGATGATATCATAATTATTTTTTAATTTTTTAATGTAAATTAGTTTTATTGAATCTATAATGATAGTTTAAAATTAATTTTTTAAGGTCTTAACTAATTTTAACCAATTATTAATTTCCAAAAAATCGGTATATCTCAAAGGTTTTGAAAAATTTTGTATCAAACATTGTTAAAAGTAATAAGAAATTCTATCTATTTTGACTATTAAATTACTTTTTTTCAAATTTTTTATATTTAAAATAATAAAAGGAATGAAAAATATTATATCAATATAAATAATGAGTTGAAAAATTTTAATATCTCGCCCGTATTTTTTAATCCTTTGGATAAGTTATGGTTACTGTTTTTGTATCAGGGTCCCAGTCAACCTTACATCCTAAATTTTCAGCAACAAATCTAACAGGTAGCATTGTTCTACCATTAATAATTATTGGCACAACTTTAGGATTATCTGGATCTATTGGTGTATCAACTCCATTAACTCTTGCAATATTCTTTCCTATCCATAGTTCAATTTTTGCATTTTTCAGGGTTACTGTTACTTTTCTTTCAACACCATCCCAAGCAACTTCTGCTCCTAATGGTTCTGCAACCCACCGAATTGGAATAAGGGTTCTGCCCTCAATTATTATTGGTAATACATCAATTTCTTTAGGGCTATCATTTATATACATAGTTTTTTTTCCTATTTGAAGTTTAAGAACTGTTCTTTTTATGTAATTTACCTTATAAGTTTCTTCTTTCTCGTTATCAAGTTTATCAATAAGTCTAAATTTTAACTCATTTTCACCTTCTTTTAATAGTAAGTAGGTCTCAAAATTTCCATTTTTATCAACCATTAGTTCAATATTATTTAAATATCCAGTTTTTAAACCAATGCCTTCATCTATTATTTTACCTTTGACTTTTAAGCTTTCATCATAACTATTTATTGGTAAATTTGCATTGAGTTTAGGAGGAGTTTTATCAAGAAAAACTATTAGAGTAAGAGAAGATTTGTTTCCTTTATAATCCTCAGCCTCAATCAAAAATTCATTCTTCCCTTCAATCAATGTGTAGTTTTCTGTAAAAGTTGAACAGCCACATTTATTGATTTTAACTCCATTTACAAGAAGAGAATTTAAACCACTCATATTATCTTTTACTCCGATTAAAATTGTAAGTTTTTCCTCTTTTGTGTAGTAGTTATTATCAGTTGGTTCTATTATTTGTAGTTCTGGAGGTTTATCATCAATTATTTTAATAGAAATTATATTAGATGGTTCAGAATAAATTCCATCTTTATCATAAGATTTAACCATATAATAATAGGTCTTATCAAGAAAAATGCTGTAATCAAGAAAATAGAGTTGATCTTTATATGCTCTTCCTATTGGATATAAATTTCTCTCATTCTCACTTCTAAAAATCTCAAAACCCGAAATATTATCATCTTTCTTAGATAATTGCCATGTTAATCTAACCTTGTAATCCTCTTGAGTTGCTGTTAAATTAATAGGTTTTTCTAATAAATTCAAAGAGTATAGATTGTTAATAGTTAATATTGAAATTATTAATGTTATTAAAAAAATTGTCTTTTTCAAAATTCAATCCTCCTTAACTATCTTAAATGTAACTTAATTATTATTATATCAATTTTCTTTTTAAATTCTAAACTACCCAATAAAGGTTATATAATAATTTAAGATTAAAAAGAGAGTGCCACCAAAAACCACTATCAAATAGATTGATTTTTTCATAATATATGTTCCAATAAAATTTTAATTCCAATTGAGATTAGAATTAAACCACCTAAAATCTCTGCACCTTTTTTAAAAATTTTTCCAAACAAGCAACCTAAATATACAGAAGCAAATGATAAAACAAAAGTTGTTATACCAATAATTATAGAGGGCGAGAAAATTTCAATTTTAAGGAGAGACAAAGAGATGCCAACTGCAAAAGCATCTATACTTGTTGCGATTGATAAAAAAATGAGAGTTTTAAAATTATCTGGATTTATTGTTTTGTTCTCTCCTTTAAAACTCTCATAAATCATTTTTAATCCAATAAAAACAAGAATTAGAAAGGCTACCCAATGGTCATAATTTTTAATTATGTTAAGGAGGTTGTATCCTATAATTGAACCTAAAAAAACCATAAAGAACTGAAAAAAACCAAAAGAGAAAGCAATTTTTAATGAATAATTTAAAAAAATTTTACTTCTTATAACTCCACAGGAAACTCCAACAGCAAAAGCATCCATCGAAAGCCCTACACCAATAAAAAAGATTGTTAATAAGTTCAATGCATTACCACTATTTAACAAATTTCTACTCCTAAATATAAAAAAATCACTCAATTATTATACTATTTTTAGATAAGAAAATAGTTATTGCAATAACTCTATCTATTATACAAAATTTTTTTATTCTCTTTTACATATTTTTAAAGTAATTTGAAGTAAAAGGACATATAATTTTTTTTAAAATTAAAACAGATAGATAAACTATTTAGTAAAATAGCAAAAAAATTTTAAATTATCTCTAAATTAAAAGTTTTAAACAAGTCGAGGATAAAGCTTTGTTGCTAAAAATATTGCTACTATAACTTCACCTATAAGTATTGCTAAATACAAAAATATATTGGTTAAGTCACCAGTAACGAGAAGTGCTCTTAGTATTCCAACAACATAACTTAAAGGATTAATAATGGCTAAAATCTGTAACCATTCTGGCATAATCTCAATTGGATATATTGCACTTGATGTAAAAAATAGTGGCATCGTTATCATCTGGCCAATTCCCATAAATCTTTCTCTTGTCCTCATTAAAGCAGCAAGAATCATAGAAAAAGAACTAAAAAGTATAGATTCAATCATAACTGTAATAATAATTCCTATTACACTTAATAAACTCCATCTTATTTGAATCTTTATTAAAATAGCAACAAGTAATATAATCACTGCCTGACTAAAACCTCTCACCATTGCACCCATTGTTCTTCCAACTACAAAAGCACTTCTTTTTACAGGAAGTGCCATAAATTTTTGCACAATACCCTGATCTTTATCCCAAATAAGGTTAAGTCCATAAAATATTGCAATAAACATTACAGATTGTGAAAGTATACCAGGTGTTATGAAAGTAATATAAGGTACACCCCCAGTTGGTATGGTTTTAAGTCTTGTAAAAGTTCCACCAAAAACTAAAAGCCATAAGATTGGTTGAACAGCCCTTGTAAAAATATCAGTTGGGTCATGGCGAATACGCCTCATCTCCATTTCACCAAGTGCTAAACAATCATTAAACCATTTTACAAAATTCTTCCAAATATTATTGTAAACGTCTTGCTGTACGGCGTACTTTTCTAAGTTCACGGAAATTACCTCCTTCTTCAACTTCATGTCCTGTCAGAGCAATAAAAGCTTGCTCAAGACTGTTGGTTTCTGTTTTTTCCATAAGCTCCTTTGGACTGCCTATGGCTACAATATGTCCTCGGTCCATTATTGCAAGACGATCGCATAACATTTCAGCTTCTTCCATATAATGAGTAGACATAAGTGTTGTGACATCATAATTTGCTTTTAATTTTTCTAATATTTCCCATACTGATCTACGAGCAATTGGATCTAAACCTATTGTTGGTTCATCAAGCAAAAGAATTTTTGGATAATGTAAAAGAGATTGCGCGATCTCCAATTTTCTAACCATACCACCAGAATAATCTCTCACAAGTTTATTTAAAACATTTTCCATACCCATAAGTGAAGCCAATTCCTTTATTTTTTCTTCTCTTTCCTTTTTATTCAATCCAACAAGTTTTGCAAAAATCAGTAGGTTTTCATAACCAGTAAGTGAACCATCGCTTGAAAGAGCCTGAGGAACATACCCAATAAAGTTTCTTACAATTTCAGATTGTTTAGGAATTGAATATCCATTAACTTCAATAGTTCCAGATGTTTGAGGAATAAGGGTTGCTATCATTCTTATAGTTGTTGTTTTACCTGCGCCATTTGGTCCAAGTAAACCGAACAACTCACCTTCTTTTATATCAAATGATATTCCATCAACCGCTTTTGTTGGTCCGAAATACTTTGATAGATTATCTATCTTTATCATTTTTACATTCCTCCTTGCTTATCTTTTCATATTCATCTAAAATCTTTGAAAGAAGTTCATGAAGTTTATTTAAATCAACTTCATCCATTACAGACAAATACTTTGAAAACATCTCTCTTCTTTTTTCTTCCCAATCATTTAATAGGTTTTTTCCATCTTCAGTTATCCTTAATGTAACAGTTCTATCATCAGGAATACCTCTAACTCTTTCCAACAAATTTTTATTCTCCATTTTCTTTGTGATCAATGTTACTGAACTTTGAGTTGTGCCTAAAATATCTGCAAGTTTTCCAACTGTTACTGAATTATGTTTATTAAGATGTAGTAAAATCCATCTCTGTTCAAATGTAATTCCACTTTTTTTTACCTGCTCTAAGGATAATCTCCTCCAGAGTCTACAAAGACCCGATAAATCATTGATCAAAATATCTTTAATCTTATTCATAGTTTAGCCTCCTAAATCATTGATCAAAATATCTTTAATCTTATTCATAGTTTAGCCTCTTAAATATTTTATCACTTAAATAGTTTTATTCAAGTTTTTAGTAAAATAGATAAGGAAATTCATTTAAGTAAATTAAGATATATGATAGAAAATTTTAATTTTTCCAATATGTTATGGATTTATGCAATCATTAAAAAAGATAGAGGATAGTGGTAAAATTTTCATTAAGGAGGTAGTAATGGAAAAAAATAATGTTTCTATGTACAGATGGGTTGTACTTATTGTGTATATGTTTGTGGCTGCTCTTACACAGTTGTATTGGTTAAACTTTGCAGCAATTGATACATACCTTGAAGCTACTTTAAACTTATCAGCAATGAAAGTAGGTTTTCTTACAACTGTGTTTCCACTTTTATTTGTTATTCTTTCAATACCTGCTGGTATCATAATTGATAAAAAGGGATATAAATTTGGAGTAGGGATAGGAACAATTTTTACAGGAGCATTTGCTCTTGTACGTTTAATAAATCCATCTTCTTATGCTATCCTTTTAATTTCTCAAATAGGAATTTCTATTGGTCAACCTTTTGTTTTGAATGGTATCACCAAACTTGCTGTTACATGGTTTCCAAAAAAAGAAGAGGCTACTGCTGTAGGTTTAGGC
>JAAYUH010000199.1 GCA_012517755.1 bacterium
AGAAACATTTACACAATATTGACAAAATAAAAATACTGGATTCCCGTTTTCACGGGAATGACAGAATGGGGGGATTACAAATAAAAAAACTGGATTCCCGTTTTCACGGGAATGACAAAATTGGGTTTTTTAAGTAATCTCCTTTAATATAAATGACAGGCAACAGAATGATTTTTTGAAACTTCTTTTATTTCAGGTTCAATTTCTTCACATATTTTTTTTGAATATTTGCATCTTGGCCTGAATCTACACCCATTTGGTAAATTTATGTTACTTGAAATATCTCCTTCAAGAATTGTCTTTTCCCTACCTTTTTCCTTTAATGGATCAGGCACTGGTACTGCAGACATAAGTGCTTTTGTATATGGATGAAGAGGGTTTTTATAAATTTCATTACTTTCTGAAATCTCCATTATTCTACCTAAGTACATAACTGCAATATCATTACTTATATGTTTTACCATTGCGAGATCATGAGAAATAAAGATATATGTTAAATTTAATTTTTCCTGTAAATCTTCAAAAGTATTTATTATCTGTGCTTGAATAGAAACATCAAGAGCAGAAACTGGTTCGTCTGCAATAATAAATTCTGGTTCAACAGCAAGAGCTCTTGCAAGACCAATTCTCTGTCTCTGACCACCACTGAACTCATGAGGAAATCTGTTTAAATGTTCTGGATTTAATCCAACAAGATTCAATAAATATTTTGCTCTCTCTTTTCTCTCATTATTATTATAAAGATTGTGAATCTCCATAGGTTCTTTTACAATATCTTCAACTGTTAATCTCGAATCAAGAGATGCATATGGATCTTGAAAAATCATCTGTATTCTTCTTCTCATTTTTCTCATTTCATTTTCTTTTAAATTAACCAAATTTATTCCATCATATATCACTTCGCCAGAAGTTGGTTCATAGAGCCTAATAATAGTTCTTCCAACAGTTGTCTTACCGCTTCCTGTCTCTCCAACAAGACCAAGAGTTTCACCTTTTTTTACATTAAAACTAATATCATCAATTGCTTTTATATATCCGCTTTCTTTTTCAAGAATTAACCCTTTGGTTAAAGGAAAATATTTTTTTAAATTCTTTACACTTAAAATTATGTCATTCATTTAGAAATTTTCCTTTCAATTTTTGGTGCTCTTTTATCAAATAGCCAACAACTAACTTTATGATTATCCTCCATATCAAAAAAAGGTGATTTTTCTTTAAAACATATTCTCATAGAATAATCACATCTAAAACAAAAAGGACATCCTTCTGGTGGAGATAATAAATCAGGTGGTAAACCTGGAATTGTAGCTAATCTTTCTTTTTCTTCCTCATCAATTCTTGGTACAGATCTTAATAAACCAAATGTATATGGATGGCCTGGATTGTAATAAATTTGTTGGTCACTGCCAACTTCAACAATTATACCTGCATACATCACAATAACTTTAGTGCATAAACCTGCAACAACAGCAAGGTTATGTGTTATCAGTAAAATAGAGGTATTTATTCTTGATTTTAAATCTTTTAAAAGGTTTAATATTTGAGCTTGAATAGTCACATCAAGTGATGTTGTTGGTTCATCTGCAATAATCAATTTTGGTTCACATGCTAAAGCTATTGCTATCATCACTCTCTGTCTCATTCCACCACTTAATTGATGTGGATATTGTGATATAACTTCCTCTGGAGATTTTATCTGTACAAGATTCAATAAATCTATTGCCTTGTTTTTTGCATCTTCTCTTGATATGTTTTTATGGAGAGTTAAAACTTCGATTATCTGCTCGCCTATTGTTAAAACAGGATTAAGAGAAGTCATTGGATCCTGAAATATCATTGATATTTCTCCACCTCTTATCTCTCTCATCTCTTTTTCAGAAAGAGATAATAGATCCTTACCATCAAAGATAATTGAACCAGATACTATTTTTCCAGGAGGATAACTAATCAATCTCATAATTGATAAACCTGTAACTGTTTTGCCACAGCCAGATTCTCCAACTAAACCAACTGCTTCACCCTTCATAATATCAAAAGAGATACCATTCACTGCTTTAACAACTCCAGCATAAGTGAAAAATTGTGTTTTGAGGTCTTTAACTTCAAGTAATTTTTCCACAACTCCTCCTACTTTCTCAATCTTGGATCTAATGAATCTCTCAAACCATCTCCAAGAAAATTAAAAGATAACATAGTAATGCAGATAAAAAGCGAAGGAACAAGAAAAAGATTTGGATGAGACATAAAAGCTCTTGCACCATCAGATGCAAGAACTCCCCAACTTGCCATTGGTGCAGAAACTCCTAAACCAATAAATGAAAGAAATGATTCAAAAAAAATAGCATCAGGTATTAAAAGAGTAGCAGTTATTATTATTGGACCTATTGTATTTGGTATCAAATGTTTTAATAAAATTCTTTTTTTATCAGCACCAAGAGCTTTTGCAGCGAGAGTAAATTCTTGTTCCTTCAATGAAAGAACCTGACCTCTAACTATTCTTGCCATTCCAACCCAGTACGCTATACCTAATGCTATAAAAACATTTGTAAGACCTGGTTTTAAAACAACCATAAGCAAAATTACAATTAAAAGGATAGGAACGCTATATAATATATCCACAATCCTCATCATAATATTATCAACTCTTCCACCTAAATATCCAGATATACCTCCATAGATAACTCCAATAATTAAATTTAAAAAACTCGCAACAAAACCAACAGCAAGTGAAATTCTTGCTCCATATAATACTCTTGTAAGTACATCTCTACCCAATTCATCTGTTCCAAAAATATGTTTCCAACTCATTGGGGCATAAACATTATTTAAATCTGTTTGATCATATTCATAAGGTGAAATAATTGGCCCTATTATCGCAAAAACAATTAATATTATTATCAAAACTAAGCCTATCATTGCAAATCTATTCTTTTTAAGTCTTCTCCATGCATCACTCCAGTAACTTACACTTGGTCTTACAAATTCTTTTATTTGTAACTCTTCTTTTCCAACAAATTCAAAAAGTTCTTTATCATCCATAAATCACCTCTTACTCGTATAAGTAATTCTTGGATCAAGAAAAGCATAAACAATATCAACTAAAAAATTAGCAAAAACAAGAAAGGCTGCATAAAAAATTGTTGTCCCAAGTATAACAGTGTAATCTCTGTCATAAATACTTGTAACATAATATCTACCAAGTCCTGGAACAAAAAACAGTCTCTCAACAACAAAACTTCCTGTAAAAACTGCTGCAATTAAAGGACCTAAATATGTCACAACAGGAAGAATGGCATTTTTTAATCCATGTTTAAAAATTACAACATATTCTGATAAACCCTTTGATCTCGCAGTTTTAATATAATCTTGACTTAGAACTTCAAGCATACTTGATCTTGTCATTCTTGCTATAAAAGCAGTAGGATAGGCAGCAAGAGTTATTGAAGGTAAGATTAGATTTGAAAATTTACCCCATCCAGCAATTGGTAAGATTCCTAATTTTAAACCAAATATATACATAAGAAGTGTTGCGAGTATAAAATTTGGAATTGATAATCCAAGTATAGAAAAAAACATAACTATATTGTCTCTCCAGGAATTTTGTTTTAAACTCGAAAATATACCAGCAGGAATTCCGATGAGAATTGCTAAAAGAATTGAAATAAACCCGAGTAATGCCGAAACAGGAAATCCTTTTTTAATTATATCATTGACAGTGAGAGCATCATACCTAAAAGAGGGCCCAAGATCTCCTTTTAATAGATCAAGCATATAATCTGTATATTGTTTCCATAATGGAGCATCAAGATTATATTTTTTTTCAAGATTCTTTAGTACAGCATCTGGTACTTTTTTCTCTTTTGTAAATGGACCACCTGGAATAGCTTTTGCTAAAAAGAAAGTTAGGGTGGCAACAATAAATAAAACTATTATCATAGAAATCAATCTATTTAGAATGTATTTTTTCATAATTTAGCTCCATGATATGAACTATAGCCCCCTCGAAAATGAGGGGGCTAATTTTTTAATGCTTTTCAATATATGCTTCTTTAAAGTCAGTATAACCTATCGCTGATGTATAAGCATTCTTCACATAAGGTTTAATCATTTCAGGTCTTGTATAAAAATAGATTGGGCATATAGGCATTTCATCCATTAAAATTTTTTCTGCATCATGCATTGCTTTCATTCTTACTTTTTGATCACCTGTGCTTTTTGCTGTCCTTACTAATTCATCATATTGTGGATTACCCCATCCTGTATCATTGTTTCCTCCACCAGTTACAAACATATCAATAAAGGTCATTGGGTCAGTATAGTCACCAATCCATCCTGCTCTTGCAACATCATAGTTTAAAGTTTGTCTATTATCAAGATAAACCTTCCATTCTTGATTAGTTAATGTGCAAGATATTCCAAGGGTTTCTTTCCACATCCTTTGAATTGCCTCAGCTATTGTTTTATGTCTTTCATTTGTGTTATAAAGAATTACAAATTCTGGAAATCCCTCTCCATTAGGGTATCCTGCTTCAGCAAGAAGTTGTTTTGCAGTTTCTGGATCATACGCTTTAAAGAGTTCGCCACCTACTTCTCTGAAATCACTGTTTGGTTCAGCATCAGGAACACCAGGCGGAACATAAGCAGTTGCAGGAAGCTCTCCTGCCATTGTTATATTCTTTACAATTGCTTCTCTATCAATTGCAAGTGTTAAAGCTTTCCTAACTCTCACATCATTAAATGGTGGTTTTGTTACATTAAATGTAAAATAATAAGTACCAAGATATGGATTTATAACAACTTTACCCTCTTTTTGAAGTCTTTCTAACTCTTGTGGTGGAGGGTTTGGACCCCAATCTATCTCACCGTTTTCAAACATTAACATTTCTGTTGTATTTTCTTCAACCATTGTAAATATTATCTTTGATAGTTTAACTTTATCTTTATCCCAATAATAAGGATTTTTTTCCATTTCTATTACATGGTTATGTTCCCATTTTGTTAATCTGAATGGACCATTGCTTATATAATTATCTGCAGATTTAGCCCAATCAGGATTTGACTCATCAAGTTTTTTATTAACAGGTAGGTATGTTGTAAATGTAAGTAAAGCAAGAAAATATGGCGTAGGTGCTTCGAGAGTTACTTCAAGAGTTTTCTCATCTGTTGCCTTTACACCAACTTCATCTGGATTAGTAATTTCTCCAGAATTATACTTCTCTCCATTTTTAATATAGTATAATTGATATGCATATTCAGATGCAATTTCTGGACTCAAAGCCGTTTTCCACGAATATTCAAAATCATAAGCAGTTAGAGTTTCACCATTTGACCATTTTGCATCTCTTAACTTAAATGTCCATTTTAATCCATCATCAGAAACAGTATAACTCTCAGCAATTGATGGCACTAATTGTCCCTCTGTGTTGTATCTCACAAGTCCATCAAATAAATTTAGTAGCATTGTAAATTCAGGTATACCTGTAGCTTTTCTTGGATCAAAAAATTGAGGTTCAGCTCCAACATTATATCTTAGTACCTGTTCTTGAGCAAGTTCTGGCCCTTTTGGTCCACAACCCAAAATTAAAGAGAAGCCAATTAACACAACTAACAAAATTAACAAACTTTTTTTAAACATTCTTACCTCCTTTTGTTTTTTTTAAAAAAGTTTTTTAATTTCTGCCCACCTCCTATTCTCTTTGAAATAGTTACTTGAATAATTTTACTAATATCATATAAATTAGTCAAGTATTTTATTTTGAAATTGCTGAAGAACCCCTATTCTGTCATTCCCGTGAAAACGGGAATCCAGTCCTTTTATCAGTAATTATCCATCTTAATCCATTAAAATGAAATAATCGCCCTTTAACCATAAATGAATATATCATTTGTGATGATACCTATATTTGACAAAAGAAGGTAGATAAAA
>JAAYUH010000021.1 GCA_012517755.1 bacterium
AATTTTTTTAGTAATTGAGTATCTTTGGTAAAAGTTTAGAGCAAGAATTGAAATAATAATAATTATGAGAATAACAATAACTATATTTGTATGTTTCAAATATTCCCTCCTTTAATTTTGTTATGGTTGAAAAAGTTCTTCTGGGTAAAATTTTACCTCTTTAACTTCACTAAATTGTCTTGCAGTATTTTCAATCTGCATCCATAAAATTTTTACTCTACAGGCACCACCCGATGTCTTAGAATATAGATCCTCAAAATATAAAGTCAATACACCATCTTTTAATTCACTTTTTGTTAATTTAAATCCTTCAAGTGGATATTCTGTTGAAATTCCTTTACTTTTTTCTTCATCAGTTAATTTCCCTTCTAAGAGAAGTTTTATTGTGTCCTCAATTAAATTTTCACTATCTTTAATTTTTCTTTCAACTGGAATCAATCCTTTTTCACTACATAAAATATTTCCTGATTCATCTTTATCAAGATTAGAATTGTAGTAATACAATGCTACTGACACTTCTTTTGCAGAAGTTTCGCATGCAATTAAAGAAAGTGTTAATATAACCATTAAACCAAGTAAAGAAATAAATTTTAATTTTTTCATAGAACCTCCTTTTAAAAATTCTATCATATATTTAAACAAATGATTTAATTAAAAGTTTCAAAATTTTAAAAATTTAGATTTCATCTATTTCTGATAAATCAGATATCTCTTCTATTTTGCTCAACCCCTCTTTAATTTTTACATAAAAAATTTTGTCTCCGATTTCCATTAAAATTCTATCATGAGTTATTAGTATTATTTGCCTACCTAATATTTCACTCACTTTTTTCAAGAACTCGCCTATAAGTTTTTTACTTCCCTCGTCAAGAAATGTTAATGGTTCATCTAAGATTAAAGGTCCCTCAAATTTTGGATTTATACTTTTTTCAAGAATACTTATCCTTAAAGCAAGAGATATTATTTGGGATACTGTTCCACCACTTGTATCTAATGGATTTCCTTCAAAATAGATGCCACTTCCCTCTTTTCTAACTACTGGTTTAGCAATATTTTTATTTCTTTCAGTGTCAAGTTCAATTCTAAATGTTAAATCATCATAAATAGTTTTTAGTGCTCTATTAACAAGATTCTCAATTCCCTGCATAGTTGATACTCTTAATTTTTCATAAGCAATTTCAAGTATTCTTTTTGCCTCACTATAAATTTTTCTCTTTTTCTCAATATCTGTGAGTTCACTATTAATTTCATCTATCTCTTTTTTTATTCTATCTCTCTCGCCGATTTTTCTTTCAATTTTTTGGTAGGATGAAAAAAACCTACTTTCTAAATTCTCTATTGAGTTCATTTTCAATATTTTGTATTGATAATTCAAGTTTTTTTGTCTTTTCAATTATCTCTTCTTCAATTTTTTTAATCTCTTGATCAAGAGAATTAATGTCAATTATTCCAAATTCATCTTTAAGTTCATTTTTTATCTCATCTTCTCTTTTCTTTAAGGATTCTATTTTTCCAGATAATTCATCTCTTCTTTTGATGAGAATTTTTATTCTTTTATTATATTCATCAATTTTTGATAAAATTTCATCAATACCCATTCTTACCTCCACATTTTTTTAATATTACTCTCAATATTTTCTTTCTCTTTATCATCTATCTCTCTATAACAAACAGGACAGACGCCATTTTCCACTATTAAATTTATATATCCATTTATATATTTATTTATATCATTTTCACAATTTTCTCTCTCTTTTACCTCATTTTCTAACTCTTTTTTTATTTTTTGATATTGAAAATAGATATTTTTTAATTTAACATACCTCTCTCTTAGTGATAAAATTTCCTCAACTCTTTCATAATTTATCTCATTCTCTTCATATAATTTCAAATTGTTATAACTTTTTTTTAATTCATTCTGATTATTGGTTAATTCATCCATAATTGATTTTAACTTTATGTATTTTAACTTTTTATCTATTAAATTTGAAGATTCATCGTCAATTTCATCGATATTTTTTAGTTTTGAAAAGTATAGGTTTACCTCTTCACTTTGCTTTCTTAATTCATCATAATTAACTTTAATTTTTGTTAATTTATTCTTCTTATCCTCTAATCTCTTTAATTTATCAATTTCCTCTTTTATTTTTAAGATTTCACTCTTTTTTTCATCAACCCCCTCATAATTTTTAAGATTATTTTCTTTTTCTTCAATATCTTTTTTTAAGTCCTTTTCTCTTCTATTTAATCTTTCTAAATCTAAAGATAAAGATTTTATCGCTTCATCAACAGTCTGGCCTCCAGAAATTGTAAGAAGCGTTGAATGAAGAGTTGATGGTGTTTCATCAATGAGATAAACTGTTTCCATCTGATCTTTTATTTGAGGAGTTAGTTTAGTTCCATTTTCAATTGGAAGAGTTTCTATTTTTAATATCTTTTTAATATCTGAAGGAATCTCTCTTCCAAAATTTGAGTATTCAACTCTTTTGTTATCAGGAGAAATTAATACATATCTATTTATTTTATCGCTTCTCTCTCTTATTATCGTATAATCATTATCAAGTGTGACTGAACAAGACGCAAAGGTCTCGCCCTTTTTAATAAAACCAGTTCCTTGTGGCTCATTGAAAAATACCCATTTGAGGGCTCTTATAATTGCACTTTTACCCCTGTTCCCTTTCCCAAGAAAAATATTTATTTTTGGAGAGAGTTCTATTGATGTATATGAGTGTGATTGAAAATTTCTTAAGACAATTTTTTTAATGTACATCTTTTAATTTCCAAATATAATAAATACCATTATCCTCTTTTAAGACCTCTCCACTTTTTGTTAAATCATCAAGAAGATTTACAAGTTCATTTTCATCAGCGAACTTTATACCAATTTTTTCAAAATCAATAACTATTTTATTAAGGTTAATATCTTCAATAACTCCTTCATCCTTTAAATATTCAAGAATAGCATTTTTTTTGATATCAACACCCTCTTTTAACTCTTCAAAAGGATTTTTTGTATGAGGTGGAGTTGAATATGATTTTTTTATTCTTATTGGAATACTTCTCTGATAAATTGCAGAAGAGATAAATGCATCACCTGTTTTCAAATATGGCAATCTATCAATATCATTACTTGATAAATCTGTTTCATTACTTATTGTCCTTAAGTCTGTTTCTCTAACAGTTCTAAAAATAAATTTTGTTGATAGTTGAGCAAGGATTGTATCATCAAGAAGAGATGGTCTTTGTGTTGAAAGAATCAAAAATATTCCATATTTTCTGCCCTCTTGTGATATTGTTTTCAATATTCTTTGTGATGGTATAAAATATGGTGAATCTTTTGGTGCAAAATTGTGTGCTTCATCAATAATTACAAAGAATGGTGGAAAATATGAAGCATTTTCTCCTCTTTTCATACCATCTTTATAGGCTCTTCTTTTTTCAACTAACTTACTAAGAAGAAAAGATACAAAAACTTTTATTGTTTCAAGATTACCCCAACTTACACCAATATTTTTATCTTCAATCCATTTTATTATCTCTCTATCACTTTTACCAAAGATGTTTAATCTTATAAGATGGTTCAATTTTCTTAAAACTGCTCTTGCACTACTTCTACTTATTATACTTTTTTCACCCTCACTATCACTTTTTTCTGACATATCATTCAATATTTCCCTGAATTTTGAAAGAGATTTTTCCTTTCCCATAAGATTGTATGCACTATAAATAACATCTTCTTGTGGTATTTCGATTTCACCAATTGATCTGAAAAGATTTTCAACTTCTCCAAAAGAAAGTTCAGAAAAATCGATGCCAATATTTTCACCAATATTGAAAACTTTAATATTATTTTCAATTTTTTTACTAAATCCAGGCAAATTTTTATCACATAGAGAAAAATCCATTTCAAAATGTGGATCGAAAACAACAGTAGGATAATTTTGTTTTGCAATCTCTTCAATCAAAACTCTAATCAAAAAAGATTTTCCAGAGCCAGAACCTCCAAATATTCCTATATGTGGATATTCTGACATCTCATTTATACCGAAAATAAAAGGTATCTCTTTTTGAGTGTGATCTTTTCCATTTTCAGTAAAAAAATATAGATTTTTTAAATTTTCGGGTAGTTCATCAAAAAATCTCTCGCTATTTTTTATTCCTCCTAAAATAAGCCCCTCTTCTCTTATTTTTAAAATATTTTTAATTTCATCAAATTTTGCTCTCCTTACTTCACTTCCAATTTTTATAGGATATGGTGGTTCATCTAACATCTTTAACTTACCAATATTTATATCCTCTTCTTGCACCTCAAAACCAAGAATTTTAAGATGACTTATTATCCTTTCATCTTTTTCGCTTCCCAAATCAGGTCTTGGGAAAAATCTGTTAATTGTGAATGATTCTGAAATTTCACCAAGGTACTCTTTCTCATCTTTAACAAAAAAATAATCTCTTAAAGAAAATCTCTCATCTCTTGATGCTATATAAACTTCATATTGACTACTTTCTCCTACAACATAAATTTTTCCATTCATCTTAAATCCCCTTTTTCTTTGAATATTATCTCAAAACTTTTCTCATTCAAGAAATTTTTTACAAGTAAAGATGCTTCTTTTTCTGATAAATTTGCACCTTGATGTGCTAAATCTTTGAAAAATGGAACTCCTCTTCCATTTTTTGGTGTAGTAAATGAGATAAATGAAGCAATTTCTTTATATCTATTTCTATTTTCAAAAAAAATATCAAAAGAGATTGGAGTAGGATCAATTGATGTTCTTAAAAATATAAGAGAATAATTTTTTTTATTCTCCGGTGTTTCAATAAATATCATCTCATCTATTCCAACGTTATTAGTTAAAATCTCTTTATCTCCTAAATTTCCAAGTTCACTACTTCCAATATTTTCAATAATGCCAACAATTGTAATTTTTTTATCTAAACTCTCTTTTTTTAATTCATTAAAAAGAATAGGAACCTCACCTTCAAGATGGGTAAGTGAACCATCCATAAATAAAACATCACCCTCTTTTAAATATTCTAAACTCTTTAAACCAGTAAGAACTTCAAGTTTTGCCATAAATTCATACCTTAATTTCTCTTCGACATAAAAAAGATCAAGTAGTGAAGGATTTTTATTTTTTAATTTTATACTATCTAATTTTTCATTAAAATATGAAATGTCTTCGTTGGTTAATGGAGAAAAAACATCATAATAATATATTTTTATATTCATTTGAGGTGAAACGGAAAATGACCTGAATATATATAAGAAATTTGGAAATTTACTTCCAAATTTTGCCATTGAACCATCAACAAAAAAAGTTGA
>JAAYUH010000200.1 GCA_012517755.1 bacterium
ATATATATTTTAGCTGCTTTCTTTCAATGGTTACAGCAATATACAATGGCTGGTGTAGCTCAAAATGTTGTATATAATTTACGACGAGATGTTGATAACAAACTTTCCAAACTTCCTTTAAAATATTATGATAATCACTCTCATGGAGATATCTTAAGTCGTGTAACTAATGATGTAGATAATATAGCACATACACTGCAACAAACAATCACTCAGATAGTTCATGCTATAGCTGTAGTAGTTGGCGTTCTAATTATGATGTTTTCTATAAGTTCCCTTCTATCTTGGATATCTCTTGCAATTATTCCTCTATCATTTTTGGTAACAATGTTTATTATGAGGAAATCTCAAAAATACTTTATAGCTCAATGGGATAGTACTGGTGCTTTAAATGGTCATATAGAAGAAACTTTTACTGGGCACAATATCGTTGGAGCATTTAACCAACAAGATAAAGCAATAAAACGTTTTGATAAAGAGAATGAAAGAGTTTATGAATCAAGTTTTAAAGCTCAATTTATATCAAGTATAATACGTCCAGCTGTAAATTTTCTTAACAATGTGAATTATGTAATAATATGTGTTATAGGTGGTATAAGAGTGTCAAATGGTATTATCACTCTCGGTGATGTATTGGCTTTTATCCAATACTCCAGACAATTCACTCAACCTGTAGTTCAGGTTGCAAGTATAGTAAATGTTTTACAATCTACAGTGGCTTCTGCTGAACGTGTATTTGAATTGCTTGATGAGAAGGAAGAGATACCAGATACAGATAAACCAGTTGTATT
Organism: bacterium; assembly: GCA_012517755.1. GTDB lineage: Bacteria > Caldisericota > Caldisericia > B22-G15 > B22-G15 > JAAYUH01. The sequence continues at coordinate 792 of JAAYUH010000200.1, forward strand.
AGATGATGCAAAAGGACATGTTAAATTTGAACATGTTTATTTTAGCTATAATCCTGATGCACCGCTCATTGAAGATATGAATCTTGAGGCTTATCCTGGACAAACTGTTGCTATAGTTGGTCCAACAGGTGCCGGCAAAACAACTTTAGTCAACTTACTTATGCGTTTTTATGAAATAGATAGCGGAAGAATAACTATAGATGATGTAGATATTCGAGACATGAGACGAGATGATCTACGTAAACTTTTTGGTATGGTTTTACAAGATACCTGGTTATTCAATGGTACTATAAAAGATAACATTGCCTATAGTAAAGAAGGAGCATCTGATGAAGAGATAATAGCTGCAGCTCAAGCAGCTTATGTAGATCACTTCATAAGAACACTGCCTGAAGGATACAATACCATACTTACAGGTGATGCTACCAATATATCCCAAGGACAAAAACAACTTTTAACTATAGCACGTGCGTTTTTAGCTGATCCTAAGATACTTATACTTGATGAAGCTACAAGCTCAGTTGATACTCGTACTGAGATGCTTATACAAAAAGCTATGTCTAAATTGAGGATAGGAAGAACAAGTTTTGTAATAGCTCACAGACTTTCAACTATACGAAATGCTGAAACAATATTAGTTATGAATAAAGGAAAAATTGTTGAACAGGGTAATCATAAAGAACTAATGGCAGCTCATGGATTTTATTATGATCTTTATATGAGTCAGTTCCTCTCGCCAGTTTTAGATAACATAGATGAGATATAGGTTTAACAATTCTATAGTTTTTTCAGAATTTGGCTGATATTATTTTATAGAATTTAGATGAAAGGGTAACCAATTTACCTTTTTTAAAAGTTTCGAAAATTTAACGAAACTAATAAAATAGATATTTAAGAATTTCTTATGGTTACCTTTTCATTTTTTTATCATTTTAATTTAACCAAATTCTTCATTTAATACCTTGAATTAAGCTGACTTAAAAATAAATTATTCAATCTATGATATACTAATTCTGGTATATTATGAGTTATATTAAAGATATTATTAATAAAGATTTAAGTGAAAATCAAAAAAAAGCAGTTCTTCATATTGAAGGTCCTCTACTTGTCTTTGCAGGAGCAGGAAGCGGAAAAACAAAAACTTTAACATATAGAGTTGCATATTTAATCGAAGAATTAAAAGTTAAACCAGATAATATACTTGCAGTCACTTTTACGAATAAAGCAAGTGAAGAGATGAAGGAAAGAATTAAAAATTTATTGAATAAAGATATTAATTTATTCTGGATTGGAACTTTTCACTCAATGTGCTCAAGAATATTGAGAAAAGAGATAGTATATCTTGGTTATAATAAAAATTTTACAATTCTTGATGAAGATGATTCTTTAAAAATAATTGATGAAGCAATTAAAAATCTTGAGTTTCAAAAAAATTATTTTCAATCTCGTGAGATTTATAACAAAATTTCTTATATTAAAAGTAGAGGTCTTTTTGTCGAAGATTATATTCCAAAAGATGGTTATGATGAAGCATTGAAGAAAATTTTTTTAAAATATGAAGAGATTAAAAAAAAAGGTAATTTAGTTGACTTCGATGATTTGATAAATTTTGTAACAAAAATATTAAATCAGAATGATATAATATCAAGATATTATTCAGAAAAATTTAAATTTATACTTGTCGATGAATATCAAGACATCAATCCCGCTCAGCATAAATTGTTAAAAGCATTAACAAAATACAACAAAAATATTTTTGTTGTCGGAGATGACGATCAGAGTATTTATAAATTCAGAGGTTCTTCTTCAGAATTAATGCTTTCATTTAAAGATGATTTTGAAAAGGTCGAAGTTGTTTATCTATCTGAGAATTATAGAAGTACTGAAACTATTGTAAATGCAAGTAAATTTTTAATAAAAAATAATAAAACAAGAGAAGAAAAACCTTTATATGCTATTAAAAGTGGTGGGGATAAAATTAAATTATATAGAGCCATAAATGAAATAGACGAAGCAAGGTTTGTTATTAAAAAAATAATCGAACTAAAAGAAACAGGAATCGACTTTTCTCAAATTGCTATTCTTTATAGAACAAATGCACAATCAAGAACATTCGAGGAAGCAGCTATACTTTTCAGCATTCCATATAGGCTTGTTGGTGGAATAAAATTCTATCAAAGAAAGGAGATAAAAGATCTTCTTTCTTATTTAAGAATAGTTCTTAATGAAAGAGACTTCTTATCATTAGAAAGAGTGTTCAATTTTCCAAAAATTGGAGTTGGTGAAAAAACTTTCGATAAAATTAAATTCTATCTTGAGACAGAAAAATCATTAATTGATAGTTTAGAGAAAATTTTAGAAATTACTAAAAATAAAAAAGTTAACAATAGCATTACTAAATTTATTGAAAATTTTAAAAAATGGAAAAACCTACAAGATGATATATTTGAACTTATTAACTCAATTATTTCTGATGTTCTATTTTTAGAAAATATAGAGGAAGAGAAAAAAGAGAATATTTATGAATTTTTGAACATTGTTAAAGAATTCAATGATAGGACAGGAAGTACAAGATTAGAAGACTTTTTATCTTACATATCTTTAATAAGTGATGTAGATACAATTGATACAAGCGATAAAATAACACTTATGACTGTTCATTCTGCAAAAGGTTTGGAATTCAATAGTGTTTTCATTGTTGGATTAGAGGAAGGACTTTTTCCTCATTTTAAATCACTCCTATCTAATGAGGATATAGAAGAAGAAAGGAGATTACTTTATGTTGCAATGACAAGAGCAAAAGAAAATTTATACCTTACCTATTCAATGAGAAGAACAAGAATGGGAGTTCCTGAATTTTTAGACCCATCAAGATTTTTAAATGAGATACCTGAGGAGTTTATCGATAAAATCACAACAGATTTGAAAGAGAAAAGTAAAATAATAAATGAAGAA
>JAAYUH010000201.1 GCA_012517755.1 bacterium
AATCAAATTGCTTTCTTCAATTTCAAAATCTTCAAAAAAATAAGATAATGGGATATTAAATGATTTTGATATACTCTCAAGTACCCTTAGAGTTACATCTTGCTTTCCACTTTCTAAAATATGTATATATGCAGCAGAAACTCCTATTTTTGCTGCAAATTCTGTTCTTGAAATTCCTAATTTCTCTCTTAATTCAATAATCTTATCTCTTAGTGTCATACTATATTATATTTTATCATAAGTATTTATAATTTCAATATAAGTATAAAAAGAGGGAAGTAAAATCTTCCCTCTTCAATCTTTAATACTTAATTACTTTTTGGGAACGACTGCCTTTAATTCTTTTCCTGCACGGAAAGCTGGAACTTTCTTTGCTGGTATATGAATTGGTTTTCTTGTCTGAGGATTAATACCTTTTCTTGGCTTTCTTTCTCTAACTTCAAATGTTCCAAAGCCCACAAGAGCAACCTTTTCCCCCTTCTTTAAAGAATCCATAACTGTTTCAACAAAAGCTTCCAATGTGGCAGAAGCAACCTTTTTAGTAACACCTGCTTTTTCAGCAATAGAAGCTACAATTTCAGGTTTTGTCATTTAACAAATCCTCCTTTCAAAAAATTTTTACATTTTATGAAAAAATTATACCTAAATTTCTTCACTTTTTAATTCTTTTGTCATCAAATTCTTAACAGATGATATTGGATTTTCATTTTCATACAAGATACTATAAACTTCTTTAATAATTGGAAGATAGAGTTCCTGGTTATTTTCAAATGTCACTTTGGTTGTATAAACTCCTTCGATAACCTGTCTTGTTGACTCTAAAATATATTTAAATTTTATTCCTTTTCCAATCATTTCTCCTATCCACCTATTTCTTGATAAGTTAGAAAAAGAGGTTGCAACAAGATCTCCAATTCCTGAAATTCCATAGAAAGTTTCTTCATTTGCTCCATATTTTTTCCCTACTCTTATCATTTCTTTTAATCCTCTTGTTATTAAAGAGGCTTTGGTATTTGAACCATACCCTAATCCATCAGAAATTCCTGTGGCTATAGCAAGGCAATTTTTTATACTTCCACCAAACTCAACTCCAATCATATCTCTTGAAGTATATACTCTAAAATAGTCATTTGTCAAGAGGTTTTGAAAAGTATCAGAAATTTTTTGGCTATTAGAAGCAACAACTGAGGTTGTTGGAATACGCAACGCAACTTCTTTTGAAAAGTTTGGACCAGAAAGAACAGCAAAATCGACATCGTTTAGTTCTTCTTTTAAAACTTCACTCATCCTTTTTCCGCCTTTCAACTCTAATCCTTTAGATGCAATTAAAAAAAGTTTGTTCCTGATATTTTCTTTAGACATATTTATAATTACATCCCTCAGATGCTGTGATGGAACAACTAAAACTATTATTTCTGAATTATAAATTGCCTCTTCTAAGTTATTAGTCAGTTTTATTTCATCTGGCAATATAAATCCCGGTAGATAATATAAATTTTCTTTATATTGTTTTGTAATCATTAAGGATTCTTTAGAATGAAACCATAATTTAATATTATGTCGATTTCTATATAAATGAAGAGCAAGAGCAGTTCCCCATCCACCAGCACCAATTACTCCTATGTTCATCTTTCTTTCTCCCTTATAATAAAATCTATGAACACACCTTTTAATTTATATTCTTCTCTTATTTTATTTATTATATATCTAATATAATCTTTTTTAAAAAATTCTTTATCATTTACAACTATCTCTATTAATCTTGGGTTTTTACTTAATTCCTTTATATCATAAATTTTTAAATCTTTTTTACCTTTTTTTGGTGGAGAATGATTATTTATAATTTTATATATACTTTCTTTTAGTTTATTCTCGCTTATATTTTTATTTATATTTTCATAAACTATATCTATCAATTTAAAAATTAAATTTAAATTAATTTTTTTTAATGCAGATATCATAACTTGTGGGTAAAACAGAATTTCATTTAATCTATATGAAATTTCATTTAAAATTTTATCTAAATCTTCTTTGATTAAGTCGAGTTTATTAATTATAATTATTCCTGATTTTCTGTTTTTAAGAAGAAGAGACATTAAATGTTCATCAGTTCTTGAGATATTATCACATGAAATTAAAAAAAGAACAATATCACTCTCTTTCAAAGCTTTTAATGCTCTTAAACTTATATAAAAATCAAGATCTTTTAACAATCCTTTTTTTATACCTGGAGTATCAAGAAAAAGGTACTCTTTATCTTTAAATTTTACAATATGCTCAATCACATCTCTTGTTGTACCTGGTTCTTTAGAAACTATAGAGCGTTCATAACCTAAGATAGAATTAAGTAGTGTTGATTTACCTGTATTTGGTTTTCCTATAATAGCAATTTTAGGTAAATTTTTTTCAAAAAAAGTTACCTCTTTTTCTTCTGGTATTCTTTTATAAATTTCATTTAATAAATTCTCTAAATCGATATTTTTAAGTGATGAAATTTTTATTGGTTCTCCAAAACCAAGTTCTAAATATAAATAAGTTTCTGAACAGGAATCTTTTATGTCACATTTATTTAATGCTAAGATTACTTCTTTTTTCTTTTTATGTAATAATTTAGTAATTTTCCTATCCTCATCACTTATATTATTGTAACTGCCATCTATCAAAAAAATAATCAAATCAGACATATCTATTGCTATTTCAACTTGAAGGTTTATTTTTTTGCTTATATCAGTTTTAGCATCAAAAGATATTCCTCCTGTATCAAGAAAAGATATTTTTTTATCATAGACCATTCCTTCTCCATAAATGTAATCTCTTGTTGTACCAGGTAGTTCAAAGGTAGTAGCTTTACTTTCTCTTATTAATTTATTGAAAAGAGTCGATTTGCCAGAATTTGGCCTACCTACTATTGCAATTCTAAACATTTTTTCTTTATATTTTGAATTGTTTTAATAGGAGTGGAAGTACCTGAAATTATTCCAACTACTTTAACTCCATTAAACCAATCTTTTTTAATCTCATTTTCATTTTCAATTTGATATGTTTTTATCAATTTAACTCCTATTTCATATAACCTTTTTGTGTTTGATGAATTCTTTCCTCCGATAACTAATAGAAGATCTACTTTTTTTGCTATTTCATAAACCTCTTTTTGTCTTAAAAGACTCTCATTACATAAGGTATCAAAAAATTCTACATCATTATTGATTGATTTAATCTTTTTTTTCATCTCTTCATAAAATTCATAACTTTGAGTTGTTTGTATAATTACACCAACTTTTCCTTTAATTTTCGGTATCTCATCATCTATATCTATTAAATACGTTTTTGAACCTTTTAGATAAGAGTATAGATATTTTATTTCTTGATGGTTTTTCTCACCAATAATAATTAAATCTTTACCATCTTTTAATATCTTTTTCCCTAATATAAGTGATTTTGTAACTAAAGGACATGTTGCTTTTATAATTTTTAATCTTTTCTTTTTTGCCAAATCCTCTTCTTCTAAAGAGATACCATGCGCAGGTGTTATTAAGGTTACATTATCTGGAATTCGAGAAATTTCATCAACAATTTCAAGACCTTTTTCTCTCAATTCAGAATTTACATCTTTATTATGTACAAGTTCTTTTAGTAAATAAACTTCATTTTTCTCGTTTAAGATTTTATTTGCTAAATTATATGCATAATTAACACCATTACAAAAACCCAAGAATCTACTCTCAATTATTTCCATTACCAATTTTCACTCATCCCTTTAACAAATAATTCTTTAACTTCTTCATTATATTCATTTATTGTTTCATAATTAATCTCTCTATTCAAATATTGTTCAGGATATATTGGAGGATAAATTTTTGTTCTTATTTTTGTAAAAAATTTTGGGAACTTACTCTTTCTTGAAAAAGCTTCAAAACTTCCTTTAATTAATATTACTTGTATTGGTGCATTTGCTTTTATTGAGAAAAAACTTGAACCAAGATGAAAATTATCTAATTGAAGTTTCCCATCTCTTGTTCTTGTTGCTTCTGGAAATATTCCAAGATTTTCATTTTTTTCAAGATATGAAATTGCCTGTTTTATAACATTCCTATCAATTTTATCTCTTTTAACAGGTACAATCTCCATAAATTCAAGAAATTTTTTAAGAAAACCCTTAAAGATCTCCTCTTTTGCTAAAAAATGTATATATTTAGAAGGAGATACAGAAATTGCCATTAAAAGAAAATCAAACCATGATGAATGATTAGATGCAAAAATAATTCTGCCATTTTTCAATTCATTTTCTTTGCCAAATACTTGAAATCTAAAAAAAAGTTTAAATAGAATTATAGATAAAAAATATAAAATTAAATAGACAATTTTTCTTAAAATTTTCTTCATATTATACCCCTTTTTTTCATCTCATTTAAAACAATGTTCAATGTCTCTTCCTTTTTTAAATTTGTGTTATCTATTATAATAGCATCTTTTGCTGGTTTCAATGGTGCAATTTTTCTTCTTGAATCTCTTTTATCTCTAATAAATAGTTCTCTATCAATTTTATCATCTGAATAACCTTTTTCTAAGAGTTGCTTTAATCTTCTCTTTTCCCTTTCATTTTCTTCTGCTGTTAAAAAAATTTTTAAATCAGCATTTTTAAAAACTACTGTTCCAATGTCTCTGCCAGCAACAATTAAATTATTTTTTTTAGCCAATTTTCTTAAATAGTCTGTTACGATTTTTCTTACCTCTTTATTTGTTGAAATTTTTGAACTAATATCAGAAACTTCTGGAGAATATAAATCATCATTACTAAAATCATCTCTTTTAAATTCTTCATCCCAATTTTTAGATTTTAGAAACTTATTTAAGTTGCTATTAGAATTTCTATATAAATATGCAATTATTCTATATAATTTTCCTGAATCAACAAAATCTATTTTTAATTTATCTGAAAGATTTTTTCCCAATCTACTTTTACCAGAAGCAGTTGGCCCATCAATTGCAATTATCAATTAATATTCTATACCTCTTCTTCCAGAAATTCCTTTATAAAAAGGGTGTTTAATCATTTTAATTTCAGAAACATAATCACTAATTTCAATTACCTCTTTTGGTGCATCTCTACCTGTTAAAATAATTTCTAAATTTTTAGGTTTTTCATTTATAAAATCTAAAAATTCTCTCATTGGTAACAAATTGTATTTTAAAGCAAGATTTATTTCATCAAGAACCAATATATCAACTATTTTTGAAATTTCTTTTGCTTTTTCAAACGCAAGTTTTACATGTTCTAAATCTTCATTAGAAGGATTATTAAAATTAACAAAACAAGCTCTACAGGAAGAATCACATTTTTCAAAGCCCTGTCTTATTAATGAGGATTTTGGACAATCTTTACCAAAATGGTAAAAAATAACATCTGGATAGAGATTATATAGAAAAAATAATTCACCATAATAACTTATTCCTTTTAAAAATTGTATGAATCCAATTTTATAATGATGACCTAAGGCTCTTATAATAAGACCAATACTTGATGTTGTTTTTCCTTTACCATCCCCAGTATAACAATGAATCAAACCTAACTCATTCATATTTCACCTCTTTTTATTTTAGAATATTTAAGAGATATTTTCTTAATTCCTTCATTTCCAAAATTTATAACTAAATATGGATTCAATTTATCCTTCACTATCTCAATAATTTTACCATATCCAAATTCATCATGATAAATTTTTTCTCCAACCTTATAATTTACATATAAATTTTCTTCATTTTTAAAACTCTGTTCTTCATTTATTATTTTACTTTTCTCTTTCAAATCTGTTGTGATTTTATCGATAAACTCCTCAGGTATCTCATTTAAAAATCTTGATGGGTCTAAAAATTCAGGAACTCCCATTCTTGTTCTTCTCATTGAATAGGTAAG
>JAAYUH010000202.1 GCA_012517755.1 bacterium
ATAATTGCAGTAACTTTAGGAGGAAATGTTAGAGTAGGATTTGAAGATAACATTTTTCTTAAAAAAGGAGTTCTTGCTGAATCAAATGCTCTTCTTGTTGAAAGAATAGCAAAATATAGTTTAGAATTTGGAAGGGAAATTGCAACTCCAGATGAAGCAAGAAAAATATTGAATATAAGAAAAACTTAAATAATAGAAATTGAATTAAAAAATCTATTTTGTTTATATACCAACTTGAGAATTTATACTTAACACACGCTCAATCTATACTCAAAATAAAAAATTTTGTAATCACTTTTCCATATGAGACAAAGGTGCCTGACACCAAAGTATCATTTTCAGGTTTTGAGTTCTAATATATAGAGGAATAAATTTTAAAAAGGAGGTAAGTGAGGAGTAATAAATTAGTAAACAAAAATGATTAAAATATTTTAATCACTTGACAGATTTTTTTTGATTATAATTGAAATCAAAAGAGGAGGTAAAAGAGGGAACAAAAAATAAAAAATAAAAATTTTTGAGTGAAGGAGGAAAGAAATGAAAAAGATTTTAGTTAGTTAATTGATTTTAGGATTAATAGGATTGTTTGGTTTAAATGATTATTATAATATCGTTGTTAGCGAGAGTGAAAATGATCTATATAAAGAGAGTGCCATTGAGTTTATAAGAAACCAAGAAGAGATACTTTCTCAACTTAAAGGTTCAATACCTATCACTCCTTTTATCTATAAAGATAAGTATGGAAATAATAGAACAATAATTTTTGGGGTTGAAAAAGAGAGTAAAATTGTTGGTAGGATTCTTATAAATTATGATAAAAATAATCCAATATTTCTTGAATTTGCAGAAACTCCTCCACCTCATCTTATTGATGTTGAGAAAGAGGTTATCTTAAAAATTTCTTTAAAGGAAAAACAATATTTAAAAAATGAAGAGTTTATATATATATTTCCATTACTATTCTTTATCCACTTTGATGTTATGGAAGAAAATAAAAGGGTTGATGATCTATATTTCTTCTGGAATGAAAGAATGATACTGGGGACAGGTCTTGGAATATAACAAATGTGTTAAAGCAAGGCCTGACCTTAAATTCAAAATTACTGCTTTGGCAAAATTAATTTTAAATGATGATAACCAAATCCAAGAACTTCCCCTGTTTTAGCATCAAATATATAAACATCTTGATACATGGTAAATTTCTCTTTTATTGCAGGATATTTCTCAATTTTAACCCATACTGATGCTGGAAATCTTATGTGTGTTTCTTCGGGTAATCTTTTTATATCTATACAAACATAATAAATCAATGTATCATCAGGTATAGTTTCTGCAATCTCACCCTGAGAAAAATGTTTTATATAATCTCCAAATTTTAATAATAATATCTGCATATTAGTAGGAGAAGACAAACATTCGCTTTTAGAAAAAGAAATGGCGATATTTTCTATTTCATCTTTTAATTTATAACCCTCTGGAAGTTGATAATTAGGAATCTTAATATTGCTTAAATCTCTAATCTCTTCACCTTTAACAAAATATAACTTTGAATAATAAAATAAAAGTGAGGAAATTACCAAAATTATTAATAATATAATTGCTATAATTATTACCTTTTTGTTCATCTATTTCCTCCTTTTTTATTCCCTATAATCAACACATTTTTTTAAATCTAAAGTAACCCATTCAAAATGGTAACCATAATTAGAATCCATATATTCACGATGGTGCTCATTAGTCCAATATTTCCAAACTCCATTTTCTCTATATTTTCCATCAGTAGGATATACTCGTGTTAATGTTGCATAAGTCGTTTTACTTTCTAAACCTACATCTATTGATTTTGAATATAAAATTTGGCCAGTTCCTCCTTGTCCAATTCCATCTATAAAAATTCTCCATGCCCCATTTTCTATATTTATTCTATATACATGAGATGAACCAGGAGAACCTACAGCTCTGTTAGACTTAAATTCCATATAATCCCCATTTGGCCACATCCATGCAAAATATAGTGTTCTAACATTTGGATCCCATGTTTTAGTATTAGAATTGTACCAACCCTTAGAGTATCCTACTTCGTGCCAGGTATCATCACTTTCTGGACCACAACTTACCCATAAAGTTTGATTTGCTGCATTTTCTACAATATAATCTGGATTTGGGTTCTGAAAACTTATAGACCCACCCTCCCAAATTCTTGAAGAATACCATGGAATATAGATACCACCAATAGCATAATAAGTAGATAATGCATATATATATGGAAAATAAACAAAAATTAAAATCAATAAACTTATTATAGATTTTCCTCTTTTAATTTGTTTTATCATATTTTTTTAATCTCTTTTTGTTTAATGATAAATAAAAAAACAAATTTTGTCAAGAAATTGTATAAGAGCACAGATTACATTTATGCACTATGTTGAAGGAATACCTCAATATTCCTATTGCTTCTCCAATCCAATATTTATAGATTTTCCACCATATAATCAATGAAAAGTTTATTTTTAAGGGGGGGGTTACAAACACCCCTTATCCTTATATACAATTTAAAGTAATTGAGAAGGTATTTTATGAATAAAAAAAAATTTCAAATGGAATTTATATAATTTTGTTGATAATACTTATTATAAATATGGTTTCAACTTCAGAAATCTGAGATTCTTTAAGATTAGATATTTATCGCGAAGCTAAGATTCATCCTGAGAGGAAATATTATCTATATTCTATTCTTGATTTATTCAACTATTCAAACCTTAATTTTTTATATATTATTGTAAGACCTGATCCCAGAAATTTTTTAATATTATTCTTATTTAAAATGCTTAAAATAACAGAAAATTAAAAAATGAAACTTTTTATTAGATTTTAAGTTTTAATATATAGATGACCAATGAGACAAAGGTGCCTGACACCAAAGTCTCATTTGAAGGTTTTGAGTTCTAATATATAGTGGAATAAATTTTTAAAAAGGATATGAAATAGGAATAAAAAATGAGTAAATAAAAATAGTTAAAAATTTCTAATCACTTGACAGATTTTTTTTTGATTATAATTGAAGCGTAAAAGGAGGTAAGAGAGGGAACAAAAAGGTGAAACAAAAAT
>JAAYUH010000203.1 GCA_012517755.1 bacterium
ATATTCTGGATCACTTGGTCTTGGACATACAAGAGACAATTTTGGTTTTACAATATTATTATAATCATCTTTTGGAATTGGAGAACTGAACGAGTAACCAATTGCTGTTATGATTATCAAACCCCTCTGAGGTGAAGTGATTGATGAATCAATTTTACCTGCTGATTGAACTATTACTCCCTCATAAGTTTCATTTGTTGCTGGATGATCAACATCATATGGTTTAACTACATCATTTATATCAATTCCAGAACATTCAGGAACTAAATCATTACCTCCAATTTTACTTATCATCTCTTCCATCTTTCCAAGATTTTCTCCTGTATCTGTTGTTTTAAAACCTTCACTCCAGTTTAAACCCCATAAATAAGTCATCCACTGATTATAAGCACTTTGGATATCATTACAAATCGAATAAATAATAGTATTTGAATCTTCCCAACTAAGATTTTCTAAATATGTTATTATATCAGAATGAATTGTAACCTCATTTGGTTCAGTTACTTGTTTTGCTATATATTCGCCTTCATCTGCTAACCCATCAGAGTCACTATCTTCCCAGTTCACTATTTTTTGTGGTACAGGATTTCCTTCATTATCAAGTATATAATAATCAAAATCTAAAAAATATTTTGCTCTTGTTGTTATATAATTTCCATTTCTTGGATCTTTAAAGAAATCAGGATAATATGTATAAAGAGCAGGTGTTGTGTCTAAACCATCTTCATAAAGATTTAATAAATAATGACCAATATTATTAAAATGTTCACTCTGAATTTCTCTCATTATCTCTTCAAGACCAGCATCTGCAGTTGTTAAAGATGTTTTAGAAAGATGAAGCATTGATTTTAAATTTATGTTTCTATTCACACTTATAAAAGTAAATCCAATGACACCTGCAAGTATTGTGCTTATTAAAAAAACAGTAATTAATGCAAACCCTTTTTTGTTTTTAAAAATCATCTTTTCCTCCTTTAATAATTATAACTTTATATATAATTATAAATCTATTATTCTTCTGGTTCTTGTGTTGATAATAGAGGATTTCTAACTGCCACATTAGCTATATAAATATAATCTTGTGCTTCCTGTTTCTGTCTTAATTGAACTTTAGAAATTATTTCTATTTTTATAATTTGACCGACTCTTAAAAATTTTAAACTATATATAGTTGGTTCAGTAATTGGATTTCCACCTTCCCATGAATTAGTAGTGTTATTAAAAACATATCTTGAAATTTCTTTTCCTCCTGGAAAATATGAAATAGGGTAAGAAGAGGTTGAGAGCTCATATTTAACACTTTCAGTTCCACCCACAGCTTCAGGATCAGAACTTGGATGCGAAAATATTATATAAGTTAGTTCACCATTATCTTCCAAATCAACTGATGTTGCCTCTCTTAATTCTCTTGTTATTCTATCCATCCCTGCTCTCAAATTATCCATAAGAGCAGTTCTTATATAATTCTCTTGATTAAAAGTAGTTATTTGAGTGAAAATTGGATATATACCTGCCATTATTAAAGAAAAAATTGTTATTGCTATTAATAATTCAATTAGTGTGAACCCTTTATTATGACTATGGGTCATGATAGGTCACCTCAGTTGATGCTACTGTAAATCTTTTCCATCCTTGAACTGTACCTTTTAAATTTGTATATGAATTTTTAGGGTCTTCTATTAATAAAACAATATCTATTTTATAAATAAATTTGTATGGATCAATATTTTCTACTGGCTCAGGAAAATTAGCATTAATATATCTTGTTATATAAAGTTCAACTTTAAAAGTGTTATAAAATTTTCTTGCTTCAACAGAAGGGAATGTAATATAAGGATAATCATAAGAAAGATTGTCTTTGTCATAGATTGAGGTATCATTTACATAATCATTTATACAAGAATATTTCATAATTCTATTCCCAATACTTCCAAAAGGGTCAGATAACCCACCTTGAGATTGAGGTAAATATTCATATAAGTATTGAAGATTGTTTTTTACATTAACATCAGGACATTCTTGCCCTACGGGACATTCATAATAATAAAACTTTCTGCCTCTTAAATCTTCTAAAATAAAGTTTGATAAATTCTCTGATAAAAGTTCTAAATTTCTTCTGTTTGTTTGAGTGTACAAAAAAGTGATTGTGGAAAGTGTTGCAAAAATTGGGAAAACAAAAATAACAATGGCAAGCATTGCTTCTATTAAAGTTAATCCTTTTTTGTTTTTAAATAGTTTAAAGGTAAAAAACCTTTTCATATTATAATGTTAAACCTTTTTTGAATAATTTAAAGTTAAAAATAATTTCATCTTGTAGTCAATCCCTTTTTGTTTAAAAATAAGTTAAAATTAAGCATCTCTTTAAAAAATGATTTAAAAGTAATTACTTTTTTTGAAAAGTTAAAGAGAAAAAGGTTTTTCATATTGAAATTAAATCCTCTCTATTAATAAATAACTTAAAAGTAATTAACTCTTTAGGAACAGGTTGAAAAGTAAAAAACTTTTTTAAAAAGGATTTATAAATAAAAACTTTTTTCATCTTTTGGTTAATTTTTTTATCTGTAAAAGCATCTAAGTTAACTATCATTTCTAAAAAGTTAAAGATAAAACTTTTTTCTATGTTAAATTTAATTTTTCTGTTTATAAAAACCTTTAAGTTGATCATCTTTTTAAAATCCTTTTTTAATTTCCCCTTTAAAATTTTTCGATGGAGGGAAGATAATTACCTTCCCTCCAAAATCTTAAAAAATCCTAATTTTCTTAAAATTGTTTTAATAAACAATTAAATTTAATCTTTATTCTGTAGGTTATTATGGAGCTGGGGGAGCTGTATTTGTAGTTGCTGTACCATTACCAAGTGAATCTCTATATTGACAATATTCTTCACCACTCTCAGTATAAGGATCTGTGAATAAAACATAACTATTAAATTTTAGTCCAGATGGAGAACCAGTATCATAATTATAATTTGCGTCATCATCAGAATTAAATGGGTCAGTTGGCAAATTATCCATATATGTTATAGGCCCTGGTTCACCAGTAACTGATGATTGACCACTTTTATTAGTCTCAGTACAACCAGTACCAGTATCTTCCTCTCCCAATAAAGGATTTAAAGTACTAGGATAAGTATCCCAATCTGTGTAATAAACTTGAAGAAGATTTGCGATTGTCCTCATATCACTCTGTGCTCTTGATTTCTTTGCTCTTAATTGCATATTTCTATAGGCAGGAATTGCAATTAAAGCAAGAATCAAGATAATAGCAACAACAACCATTAACTCAATAAGGGTAAAACCCTTTCCTTTTTTCCACATACTTTTTACCTCCTAATTTTCAAAATTTAGGGCGCTTATAAAATTAACCAAGTCGGTTGCGCCACCAAGCTCCCTCTCCTCTCATGGCGCCCATATAGAGAGGA
>JAAYUH010000204.1 GCA_012517755.1 bacterium
GGATTATCTGAAAATTATAGTAAGAATTTTGTTCTTTTTATAACCCTTGTTGTTATGTTCTCTTTTATGGTTTATACAATAAAATTGACAAAAAAATATGTTGAAATAAACAGCGAGAAAAAGAATAAGTTAATACCAACACTTCTTATATTACTACCTTTTATTACATTCTTCCTTCCAAAGGATACGCTTGGAGGAATCACAAATTTATGGTTAAGATTGATTAATGTAAATACTTCTATTAATTTTTTACTCGCTGGAATAATACTTTCACTTGTTTCACTAACTTTTAAACAAAAAATCTATATAAACATTTCAAAAATTATCAATTTTATATCAATTGCATTATTTATATATTTAATCTATTTTTCAATTTCATCAAAAGATTTTCTCTCTCTTATTGTTTCCATAATCTTTTTAATAATAAACATTTATCATATTTATCACCTCATAAAAACCAAATGAAAATCAATAATATTAGAAAAGAACCAGCAAGGTTCATTACATTCTCTTTTTTACTTATAATAATTATTGGTGGACTTCTCCTATCTCTACCAATTTCAAGTAAAAGTGGTGAATTTACAAATCCAATAGATGCTTTATTCACAGCAAACTCAGCAACCTGTGTAACAGGTCTTGTCGTTGTTGATACTGGCACACACTACACTCTTTTTGGTCAAATAGTAATATTAATCCTGATACAAATTGGTGGCTTGAGCTATATGACAATATTCACATTTCTCGCCTTACTTTTAGGAAGAAAAATTCCATTATTAGATAGAATAATTTTAAAAGAATCAATAAATTTTTTCAGTGTAGGTGGAATTGTTAAACTTGCGAGAAGAATTCTGTTCATAGTATTAATTTTCGAAGGAGTTGGTGCTATTATTCTTGCATCAGTATTTTCAAAAGATTATGGAATTTTAACGGGTCTATTCTATGGTATATTTCATTCTGTATCTGCATTTTGTAATGCTGGATTTGATTTACTTGGAAATTTTAGTAGTTTTTCAGCTTATAGAGGTAATATTTTATTAAATATCACTGTAATTCTTTTAATTATAACAGGTGGTATAGGTTTCGGGGTGATAAGCGAAATTATAGACTTTCATAAATCAAAAAAGTTAAGTGTTCATGTTAAACTCGTATTAACAGTAACAGCAATTTTAATTGTTTCTGGAACAGTATTAATATTTCTATTTGAAAGTAATAATTTATCTACATTGAAACCTCTAACAAACAAAGAAAAAATCTTAACCTCTATTTTCCAAGCAGTTACGCCAAGAACAGCTGGTTTCAGCACAATTACTATTGGATATTCAAATTTAAGTACACTGCTTTTATTAATACTATTTATGTTTATTGGTGCATCACCAGGAGGAACTGGTGGAGGAATTAAAACTTCAACTTTCGCAATAATATTGATGAATATAAAAAATATAATTAAAGGAAGAGAAGGGGTAACAGTTTATGAAAGAAGCGTTGATAGTCCTACTGTAAAAAAATCATATTTAATCTTTACTGCTTCAATCTTTTTAATATTTTTATCAACTTTTTTGTTATCAATCACTGAAAAATTTGGTTTAATTAATATACTTTTTGAGGTAACATCAGCCTTTGGAACAGTTGGATTATCTACTGGAATAACTCCATATTTATCTCCTTTTGGTAAAATCATCATAATGTTTACAATGTTTGCTGGAAGAGTTGGAATTTTATCAATATTAACATCTATTTCTGTTAAAAAACCACAAAGAACTTATTTACCTGAAGATAAAGTTATGGTAGGATAAATATATGAAGAAAACTTTTGGAGTAATCGGACTTGGAAGATTTGGACTTTCACTTGCAACAAATATAGAAAATAGAGGTTTTCCTGTACTTGCAATTGATAATGACAAAGAGATAGTTGAAAGAGTCAAGGATAAACTTATGCATGTAATTCAAGCTGATGCAACAGATGAACTTGCTTTAGAGGAAGCGGGTATAAAAAATTGCGATACAGTAATAATTGCCATAGGAGATAATAAGGAACATAATATATTAGCTACAATGTTAGCTAAAAATCTTGGTATAAGATATGTTGTTGCTAAAGCAGTTGATGAACTTCATGGTAAAATACTTGAAAAAATTGGGGCTGATCTTGTTGTCTATCCTGAAAAAGAAAGGGGTGAAACCCTTGCAATACAATTAACTTCTACATCACTAATCTATTTTATTGAGATATCTCCTGAATACAATCTTGAAGAGGCAAAAGTACCAAGAGAATTTATTGGTAAAAATTTGAGAGAACTTGATTTAAGTAATAAATATAAAATAATTGTCCTTGGTATTAAAAGAGATGAAGATTTTATTGTTGCTCCATCTTCAGAAGAAGCATTTAGACCTGATGATGTTATGGTATTTATTGGTAGGACAAAAGATATTACAAAGTTTTCTGAAAAATTCATAGAGTAAAATTTCAGTTTTAAAAAATTAATGTAACTTTTTAATGAAATTTATATATATATATTTATATAGGAGGTCATCATGGAAGAGTTCGAAAGAAACGAAGATTTTGAAAAAGATGAGGAAGGAAAGGCTGAAGAAGAATATGAAAAAGAAGAGGTAAAAACTGAAGAAGAACAGAAAAAAGAAGAGGCTTTGAAAGAATTTAAAGTAGTTGAACAAAAACCAAAAAAAGAAAGAAAATTTTTAAAATTCTTTGCTTTAATATTAATTGGTGCTTTGATAGGAGGAGGAATAGGTAGTTTAATAACATCGAATTACATAAAAAATAGTCTACCCTATTACTCTACAAATATAAATAATAATGAAACACAAATTGTTAATATAAGCAAAGTGATTGAATTAGAACAATCTCAAATAATTGATGTAGCTGAAAGAGTTAGTCCTGCTGTTGTTAGAATATCTACTACTCAGGTTGTTTCAGATTTATTTTTTTCTTATGAAACATCAGGTCTTGGCTCAGGATATTTAATTTCATCAGATGGTGAAATTGTTACAAATAATCATGTTGTCTCTGATGCTAAAAAAATAACAGTAACTCTAAGTGACGGTAGTGAATATGATGCTACTATTATTGGTACTGATCCATCATCAGATATTGCATTGATTAAAATAGATGGTAAAGATCTTACATATTTATCTTTTGGTGATTCATCCACTCTTAAAGTTGGTCAATCAGTTATAGCAATTGGAAATCCATATGGCCTTGATCATACTGTTACAACAGGGGTTATTTCTGCTCTTGAGAGAAGTTTAACTTTTGATGATGGAACAACACTTGTTGGAGTTATTCAAACAGATGCAGCCATAAATCCAGGTAATTCGGGTGGACCTCTTCTAACTTTAACAGGTGATGTAATTGGAATGAATACTTCAATTCAACAATCCGCTCAAGGAATTGGTTTTGCTATCTCTTCAAGCACAATTATCAAAGTTATAAGTGATATAAAACTTTTTGGAAAAGTTGTATGGCCATTCTTAGGAATAAGTGGAGTTTCAATAACTGATGATATTGCAAAAAGAAATAATTTACCAACGAACAAGGGCGTTCTTATTGTATCAGTTTATCCAGGAACCTCTGCTGCTAATGCTGGATTAAAATCATATGATATAATAACAAAATTTGATGGAAATGATGTGACTTCTGTTCAAGAAATAACAAAATATCTTAGACAACATAATGTGGGTGATAAAGTAAAAATTGAAATCTATAGGGATAATAAAAAGATGGAGTTAGAAATTATTTTAATGGAAAAACCAAGTTCAATAGGTTACAATTCTCGATATGGAATAAACATATAATTTAAATTAATTCATAAAAACATCTAAATATATTTAAAATGAGACAAAAGTGTCAGGCACCTTTGTCTCATTTTTTATGTTTTGACGAATTTTGAAATGATTCGCCTTCTTAAATAAATGGCACCTTCAGGGCAAAGTTCATTACAACAAAAACATAAAACACATTTATTTCTATCAAATTTAGGATATGGATCTAATTTAATTGCATTACCAGAACATTTAGAAGCGCATACTCCACATTTTATACATTTATTTTTGTTAACATCTGGGATTGGCTGAATATAATCTTTAAAAAGTCCATAAAAAACAGAGACAATACCTGTAGTTGCACTTGAAGAAATTATATATGTTTTTGGTTTTTTGCAGGGTTTTATAAATTTCTCTATATCTCCATCAATCTCACCATCTACTTTATAATCTAATTGAAAAAGGGGTATCTCTTTAATATTAAATCCCATAATTTTACTCATCAAAATATCCGCATAAAAGGCATTATTAGATATAATTATTGAATTCAACTTAACTGGATTACCATAAGTTGGACCATCACCTTCCATTCCAACAATTCCATCCATAATTATAATCTCTTCAACTGGTAAACTCAAAGAAATATCAAGAAGAAATCTTGAAAAATCTTTTTTATCTGGTATTTTATGAATCTCAAGTCTATCTTTTCTTGGAATTAAACCAAACAGATTCTTTGTTGCGCCAGTGATAAAAGTTAATGAATGAGTTTTCATCTTTGGTAAGTTATACATCTTTTTCACATCCCATAAAATTTTAGGGATTCTAATTTTATTATTTTTTACAGAAACTTTTACATCCTGAAATCCTTCAATTGCTAGATCAATTATTGATAAATTTTCATTTTTTACATCAGTTAAACCTAAAATTTCAGGGTATTTACTTAAACCAAAACTTCTTCCTGGCATATCACCAATAAGAACTTTTAGATTATTTTCTAATAAAAAGTTCACGACTGCTCTTGTAAAAATAGGGTGCGTAGTTACAGCTTTTTCTGGGGGATTATATGAAAGTAAATTTGGTTTAACAAAGACTTTGTCGTTTTCTTTTAAACCATTTAAGATAAAATCTCTGTTTTGGTTTAAAACCTCTTGTATCAATTTTTCATCATAACTATCGACCCTTCTAACTATTCCTTTTACCATTTTTCTTATCCTCAAATATAAAGTTTAATTTACCCTTATTAAGAGAGAGCTTAGCATTGAACTTTTTACCCTTAGATTTAAATTGATAATATTCTGTCACTTTTCCTTTTAAAAGGTTTTCTACATCTTCCCTTTCTATTTTATGACTAAGAATATTTTTACTTATTGAAAATTTACAATTTGGATTTTCACATCTGAATCTTGTTTCTGTTTCAATTACTTTTCCACCACATAAAGGGCATTTTCCAATAGATTCAGAATTTACAATTTTATCTTCAGGAAAAGTTATCTCAACCTTACCATTTTTTAACTCAAGATATGCTGAAAATTTTCTCTTATTTTTTGAAATAAAATTATATAAAAGTTTTGTTTTTCCATTACTTATAAGTTCTAAAACTTCTTCTCTACTTATTTTTCTACCAAGTAGTTTTTTTGGTATATAAAAATTACACTTTTTCTCTCTGAAATTTTTACAAAAATATCCCTTCTCACCTTCAATTAAAGGAGCATCACAATTTGGGCATTTTCCAATAACTTCATAAATTTCATCTTTTAAACTTTTTCCCTCTCTATTTACTATACTTTGAACAACTTTTTTTGTGAATTCAATAATCTCTTTTATAAATTTCTCATATTTTAAGTTTCCTTTTTCAATTAAAAGAAGTTTCTTTTCCCACTCTCCAGTTAATTCTGGAGATATAAGATCATAGAGAGGTATTTTTTCAAGGCTTTCTATTAATTTCATACCTTTTAGCAAAGGAACTAAATATTTGCCATCTCTCTCAACATAACCAACCTCAATTAATCTTTCTATTATCTGTGCTCTTGTTGCTGGAGTGCCAATTCCTTTTTCTTTCAATACCTCTTTTAGTTCCTCATCCTCAATCAATTTTCCACAGGTCTCCATAAGTGAAAGAAGGGCACCATCAGTAAATCTTGGAGGTGGTTCTGTAAATTTTTCTTCATAATAGGTTCTTTCTATTTTAACTATGTCATTCTCTTTTAAAGGGACATCTTTAAATATCTCAGACTCTTTTCCATAAACTTTCATCCATCCAGAAAAAACTATATATTTTTCATCAGTTTTGAATTTTTCTCCGTTGATTTCTGTAATTATTATTAAATTTAGTTGTTCAGATGGTGGGTAAAAAACCGATATGAACCTTTTTGAAATCAAATCATAAATCAAACTCTTTTCTTTATTTAGATTCTCTTTTGGTAAAACTCCAGTCGGAA
Source organism: bacterium (assembly GCA_012517755.1). Taxonomy (GTDB): domain Bacteria; phylum Caldisericota; class Caldisericia; order B22-G15; family B22-G15; genus JAAYUH01. The sequence continues at coordinate 6,216 of JAAYUH010000204.1, forward strand.
TAATTGCATAATGGTCAGTAACTTTTGAATCATCAATTATTCTTTTGTTAAACTTAACACCATTTTCAAATATCTCATCAATGAATTTTTCATAAGGTTTTATATTTTTAATTTTCTTTAAGATTTTTAAAACTTCATTTTTCATAGAGTTTGGCAGATACCTTGAATCTGTTCTTGGATAAGTTATAAGTTTATCCTGCTCATAAAGTGATTGTGCTATTGAAAGTGTTTTTTGTGCAGTAAATCCATATAACCTATTTGCTTCTCTCTGTAGTTCTGTTAAATCATAAAGAAGAGGAGGAAAAATTTTTGAACTTTTTTTATCAATTTTTTTTACTATCCCCTCTTTAATCTTAATTTTTTCTAATATTTTATCAAAAATATCTTTTTCAAAAATTTTACTCTCTCCACTATCATTAATCCATTTTCCTTTATATTTAAAACTATCTTTTTTAAAATCTGCAAATATCTCAAAATATTTTTTTGAAACAAAAGAGAGTATCTCTCTTTCTCTTCCAACAATCATTGCAAGAGTTGGAGTTTGAACTCTTCCAATTGATAGAAGAAGCCCCTCTTTTCTTGTGAATGCTCTTGTTGCATTTATTCCTACAAGCCAATCTGCCTCTGTTCTTGCTTCTCCAGCTTTACCAAGATTATCAAACTCACTCCCATCTCTTAAAGATTTAAATCCATTTGATATTTCATCATCAGTTAAAGCATTTAACCACAACCTCTTTGTTTTAATAGATGAGTTTGAGAGTTTATATATGAATCTGAAGATAAGCTCCCCTTCTCTTCCTGCATCACAAGCATTAACAACAAATTCATAATCATCCTCTTTAAGATATTTCTTAATTGTATTGAAATGTTTTTCTGTCTCTTTTATTGGCTTTAACTTAAATTCATCTGGAATTATAGGTAAATCTTTTATTGTCCAGAATTTATATTTCTTGTTATAATCTTCTGGCTCACATAGAGTTACAAGATGACCAAGTGCAAATATTATTGTATATTTATTACCATCATAAAAATCTCCACTTTTTTTAACTTTAAATACCCTTGCTATATCAGAAGCAACTGAGGGCTTTTCAGTAAGAATTAAAATTTTCTTCATATTTTTAATAGAATTTCATTAAAAATCTCTTCTTTATTAAGAAGTTCATTATATACTTCATAATTCAACAAATCAATATGTAGTGGAGTAATTGATATATATCCATTTTTAACTCCCCAAGTATCTGTTCCCTCTTCTCCTTCCCATACTGGTTCTCCAATTATCCAATAGTATGGTTTTCCAAGAGGGTCTTTTCTTTCAATTGTCCTATTTCTGTACCATACATTTCCTATTTTTGTTATTTTAACTCCTTTTATTTCTCCTTCACCAGGAAAATTTATATTTAAAAATGTTCTCTTTTTTAGAGGATTTTTTATTAAATATTTCACAATCTCTTTTGAAAAAATTGACGCTTTTTCTAAATTCTCTTTGAAATACAATATCGAGGTAGATATAGATGGAATTCCATTTATAACACCCTCCATGCTTCCTGAAATTGTTCCAGAATATGTGATATCATCACCGACATTTGGTAGTTCATTCATTCCTGAAACAACAAAATCAACTTTTTTTATTAATATATCTTTTGCTAAGATAACACAATCTGCAGTTGTTCCATTTGTAGAATATGCTTTAACATTTTTAATTCCTATATCAACCTCCCTTAACCTTAAAGGTTTATGAGTTGTTATTGAATGCCCTAAGGCACTTCTCTGTCTTTCTGGAGCTATTACATAAGTTTCGAACTCATCTGAAAAAACTTCAGCAAGAGATTTTAATCCTATTGAATCTATACCATCATCATTAGTTATCAATACCTTCAATATCTTTCCTCCTTGATAAGATCATCCAAAACATAGTTAAAACTAATTTTAAAACTTCTTTTTGAATTAAAAACATAGATACCTTTACTTACTTTATAAAATCCATTTCTTATAACTTTTTCTGAAAATTCTCTATTGACTCTTTTTAACAAAAATTTCATATTATCAATTATATTTCTTTTTATATTTAAAGTTGTATCTATAAATAAAATAGAAACAGATGGATTTATTATATCAACTCTTTTAATAAAGTTTTCAATCTCCTCTATTGAAATATTATTTGGTGGAGATGACTTAATTTCAAGATAAGAGAGCTTGCCGAGAAGTAAAAAGAATATATCAAAATCTCCACCAGTTGACAAACCTTTAATTTTAACATTTGAAATTGACGGAATTGAAAATTCATTGAGTAAAATTTTTACAATATACCATTCAAGAGTATCGCCAAAATTATCAATATCATAATAGTTTGAAATATATTTATCATATTTTTTAATTATTATTTCATATCTCATTATATAAGGAAGATATTTTTTAACTGCTTTTTCTCCCCATTTTTCTTTTAATTTATCAACGAAACTCTCATCAAATTCCTTTTTTTTTATCATATCTGAAAGGACTCTTCTGAAATAGTAACTGCCAAGTAGTTCAAAATATTCATCATAAAATCTCTCATCTTTTGGTAAAATCAATTTCATCTCATCACTTTCCACAGGTTTTAAACCTCTTTCTTTTAGAAGTGATAGGATTATCTCTTTATTGAAATTTTTATCTAAAATAGATAAAATCTTTGAAAAATTGAGTTTTAAATTATATAAATCTATCTCAATCTTTTTTAGCTTCTTTTCTATATTCTCCATTTTATCCTATTTTACCATTTTAAATTTCATTTTCACCCCGGAGAGAAAATTAATAATACTGAATAGATGTTAGAATCTATAAAATATTTATTTTATTTAAAAAATACATAAAAAATATAAATTTCCAGGAAAAGGGGACATTTTAATAACAATAATAACCTTTATTAAATCATTAATTTTTTTCTGTCATTCCCAACTTGATTGGGAATCCAGTATCATCAGTTATCTTTATTCTCTTATTCATCTAATTCTTTTTTATGTCATTCCTCTAATTTTTCTCTTCTGTCATTCCCAACTTGATTGGGAATCCAGTTTGAATCCTTTTAATGTCAAGTCACTAATTCTAACATTTATATTAGTATGATGGCAACCTTTTATGCGATAAAGTCTCAATCCTTTTAATGTCAAGTCACTAATTCTAACCAGATGGGAGACTATAAAGAGGATCTCGCTCACAAAACAAAGTCGCAATCCTTTTAAAGTCAAGTCACTAATTCTAACTAAGAAGTATCTGGAAATATCCCGAAGAAGAAACTGGATGTCTCAATCCTTTTAATGTCAAGTCACTAATTCTAACTTTGTTAGGGTGCAGAAAGGAGAAAAAAATGATAGAAGAATTGTCTCAATCCTTTTAATGTCAAGTCACTAATTCTAACAAAAGTTAAGGATTATAGAGCGTTGGCCTTTTCAATTGTCTCAATCCTTTTAATATCAAGTCACTAATTCTAACTGTGAGATATATACAAAATATCAATCAAAACACTTTATTTGAGTCTCAATCCTTTTAATATCAAGTCACTAATTCTAACCCTACCTTCATAAA
>JAAYUH010000205.1 GCA_012517755.1 bacterium
GTATTTCCATCTATAATATAGATTCATTTTGTCATTCCCGTGCAAACGGGAATCCAGCATTTCCATCGGTAATATAGATTCCTGCTTCCGCAGGAATGACTGTTTGGATAACTGTTTCTAAGATTTCTAAACATTAATTTGACATATATATTAAAATTTAATTGAAGATATTTTAGAAAGAGGTGAGGGGGAACAAAAAGAAGAACAAAAAATCTAAAGAAGAAGAAGGTATAAAATGGTTAGGAAGGTTTTGACGATTTTACTGATAGCTGGATTAATTGGAGTATTTGGTGGTTGCTTTCTTGAAAAAACATCAATTGTTAAAATTAATTCAGAACCAGAAGAAGTAGAAGTTTTTATAAGAAATTTATCAAAAGATAAAAAATCAGAATGGATAGATCTTGGTAAAACTCCAATTGAAACCAAATTTGAAAAAGGAGAATATGAGATAAGAGTTGAAAAGGATAACTATTTAATTCAAAGGAAGAATATAAAAATTTCAAAAAATAAAGAATACTTTGAATTCAAATTAGAAAAAGTTCCAATAATAAAAAATAGTGTTTCTGGTTATGTAATAAATGATAAAATGATTTTAGGGAATAGAGCATTTAATATATTCAATCGAGAAAAATCATTATGGGAGTTTTCTGAGAATGATATAGATAAAACTATTTATGATTTTTATTACAGTGGTATTTCTCAAAATGAAAAAATAGATATACTTTCTTTATATAGTTGGAAAAAAGATCCAAGACCCTGTACAGGTGAAATCATTTTCTTAAACACAGAAAGTGGAGAATTTATTGGATATTTAATAATTTCTCCAATATTCTGGAGTGAATGTGCAATACAACCAGAAAATAGAATTATAAAAACAGAAATAGAATTCTCTTTTAACAAAAGTATAAAATGGGAAAGGGATATTGATGGTTATTATCAATTTGTTAAACTTTTAGATAAAAAACTATACTTTACAATTTTACCGACAACAAATGAACAACTTTTAAATAACAGAGGAATCGGAATTCTCATAATGAACTATGAGAATGGAGAAATTGAAAAGAAAATTTATTTTAAAGAATTAGGTTTAAAAGAAAATAATATTGGAGATATAGTTATAAAAAAAGAAAAAATTTTTATCACAAGTTACAATGGAACAGAAAAAGAGTTGATAGTAATTGACATAAAGAGTAAAACAATTCTAAAAAGATGTAATTTTAAAGATTATTCAGTTTATCATGGAGATGAAGTTTATGTAGATAGTGAAATAAAAATTCCTGAAGATATAAAAGATCTTGAAATTCCAGAAAACTATATTGTTCTACACTATTTTGAATATGACAATTTCTTGTATTTAATAATTTTTAAAAATGATGTTCCAGCAAAATCTGAACCAAAACTTCTCTGTTTTAATAAAAGAGATGGAAATTTAATTTTTAAATATGACATAATATTTCCTTCAATAATTTTTGGATATAAAGATGATAAAATAATTTTTGAATACAGATATTTGATAGGTTTGAATGAATATTATTTTGATAATGGTTTTGCTTATAAAATTGAATTAGATAAGCTAATCAATAATATAAAGTGATCTAACGAGGAAAAGTATGAATAACATTGTCTATAATAATAGATAAGGATAGTTTACAAAAGTAGGCTGTCTATTTTTGTAAACAAAATTATGTCTTTAATTTTTGAAATTAGCATCTAAGATTAAATTAAATTTAAAAAATTAATTTGTGGTATAATATTTATACGGGGGCGAAAGGATCTCGACATGGAGTTGATGTTTAAACCAGCAGGTGAGTTTGAGAGAACTCTAAAACTCTTAAAAATTTTAAAATGCCAACACAAATTATTCTTACGCAGTAGCTTAGGCGCTCTGCCAGTTTGAAGAAGTTTGGTTTCCTTGGCTCTTCAAACTGAGGCGTAAAGGAAAATAGTTCTTATCCACTCCTCATGGATAAGAATGAAAAAAAGAGGATACGCCCTGAAATTCTTTGCCTGTTAAGGATAAAGGGAAGAGAAAAAAATAACAGGATAAACCTGTAGAAGGTTTAAAAGGAGATTCCATGGACGCGGGTTCAATTCCCGCCGCCTCCACCAAAATAATTTATTTATAATAAAATTTTAAAATGATGGAAAATATTTCTAAAATAGTAAATTATTTCGAGATTATCGTTTTTCTTCATGATATTGGTAAAATTTCATCACATTTCATAATGAGTAAAGATCCTGAGTTAAATATAAAAGATAGACATGCAATGTTAATTCTTGAGGAAAAATTACCAGATAATCTGAATAAATTTTTAAAAACACCTATTAATAAGATATTCGAAGAGTTGAATTATTTAGACAATGGAGTATCTCCAATTCATTTTATTTGCTCTCATCATGGATGTGATAGGTGTATATATAATGAAGATTGTATTAAATATGAGAAGAACTTTTATATAAAACTTCTTCAAATTTCAGATAGGCTCGATTCGTCAAATCCACCAAACTCTAAAAAGCAACCATTTTATGAAACCTATTTATCTAACTTTTTCCTTATTGAAAAAAAGATTGATTATACAAAAATTGATTTGATTAGAAAAAATTTTTTAGATTTGTTGGATTCATATTTTTACAATTTTGATAGGGAAGGTTTTTTTAAATTAAGCAAATTTTTTATGGATAAAACAATTTCAGAAACAAGAAGAGGAGCCAATGATATTTCTCTTTTTACACACTCAAAAGCAGTCTCTTCAATTTTTAAAGCAATTCTTTTTGAGTATCTATATTTTAATAGTGAGCCTCCAAAAAATATTTTTGAAGTTGAATTAAAATTTTTAAAAACAAAAAAGGGTTGCAAAAAAATAATAGAAGAAAAAATAGGATTTGGAAATTTGATATTTGATATTGAAGATAATGAATATTATTTAATCAGTAAATATATTGATAACACATTTTTAAAAATAAATAATATCAAGGGAGATATTGTTGAAAAAATAGAAATTAAAAAGACGAATAAAAATTATCTATATCCATTAAATCCAGAAAATCTATTGTCAACAATGCTTGTAAAAACTCCATATGATATGAATTTTAACTTCTCAAATTTAACCGATAAAACAAAAAAAATTATAAATTTTGCAAGATACAACGAAATTGAGGATTTGAATATAAAAATTAAAGGAATAAAAAAACATATAAAAAATTTAAAAAAGGGTGGGAAAATAGAAGAAATAAAAATTAAAAAAAATATGTTAAAGAAATTGATGAGAAGGAAATATTATTTAAAAAGAAAATATGAAGATGGTTACACTATTAAAGAGATTGAAAATTTTTTAATGAAAAGCTTAGCACCAATAAGACCTCCATCAATAGTTAATTTTTCAAAATATTTAAATGAAATTATGGAAAGAAATAAATTTAATATAAATGAGTTAACCTTTGAAACTTTTTTAAGAAAGCCTCTAACTTATTCAAGAATAATTCAATATTGTATTGATATAAAAAAAATAAAAAATATTGATTTAATTCCAAAATTTTATGGAAAAGTAAAATTTACAAATAAAAAAGTGTTATCGAGATATAAACTGATTGAAGATATAAAATTTTTAGAAGACAGAATCATAATTAGTATAGATAAGAAAAATATAGTTTTTCCTACATTTTACAATGGAGAATATTTAGATGAATTGAATTTATATTTTATAGGTAAGGTAGAAAGGAGAGGAAAATATATTTATCCTTTAAGAAAAGGGAAAAGTTTAATTCATATAACAAAATTAAAAAAGGGAGATAAAATAAAATTTATTTCTTAATCATTCTCTACTATA
>JAAYUH010000206.1 GCA_012517755.1 bacterium
TGGAATTGGTTTAGCAACCTTAAACTCTTTAATTAAAATTCCTGAAAAATGTGAAAAATTTAATGTTTTTGATTATCTTTTAGAAAAAGGTAAGGATAAAAAAATTCTCTTTATTGGACACTTCGAAGATATTGAAAAGTTAAAAGGTGTTGCAAAAGAGGTTGTTGTTATTGAAAGAAATCCAAAAGAGGAAGATTATCTTGATACATTTCAAGAATACCTAATTCCTCATAGTGACATTGTAGCTATAACTGGTTCAACTTTTGCAAATAAATCTATTAAAAGAATTCTTGAACTGTCAAAAAATAAATACACAATAGTTTTTGGCCCATCAACACCTCTTTCTGAGGTTCTATTTGAATATGGAGTTGATATGATTGGTGGAATGGTCTCTAAGGATGATAATAAGGTTTTTGATATTATTTCACAAGGTGGGAGTATAAGAAATTTTAAAAATTATGTGGATTTCATTACATTAAAAAGGAGAGATTTATGAGAAACATTTCATCTTTTATTTATGACATTAAAAAGGAGGCATCAATTAAGAAAGTTTTATCTTTTATTTTAGTTTTTTTATTTATTTTCTCATCTCTCCCATTGAAAACTTCTGAATCAAAAGATTATAAATTTTTAGCAGAGATAAATTTCAATATAGGAGAAAATTCTTTCTATATTAATGGATACAAACTCAATTTTGATTCAAATAAAAACATAGCACCAATTATTAAAAATGGAAGAACATTTATTCCAATAAGGTCAATAATTGAAAGTATTGGTGGAGAGGTAATTTGGAGAGAAAAAACAAGAGAGGTTGAAATAAAATTTAATAAAAATTTGATTGTTTTAATAATAGATAAAAACAGTGCATTTGTTAATGGGGAATCTAAAAAAATTGATAATGATGAGGAAATAAAACCATTTATTTTATATTCAAGGACTTATATTCCATTAAGATTTATCATTGAAAATTTAGATGGAGATATTGAATATAATTCAAAAGATAAATCAATAATTATAAAAATAGATAGAGAAACTAAAGAAATTATAGATTCAACAGGAAGAAAAGTTATTGTTCCAAAAAAAATCTATAGAATTGTTTCTTTATATCCGATGTCTACAATAATGATATTCGCATTAAAATCTCAAGATAGATTTATAGGGACTTATTCATCGTCTCTAAAGGTTATGAATTTTGAAAATATTAAAAAAATTTTTCTAAATTTTGAAAATCTTTCAGATCTTGGAAGTTTTAAAGATTACAATCCAGAAGTACTTTTATCTTGCAAACCCGATTTGATAGTTACCCCCCATTTTACAAATATTAAAAAACTTGAAGAGATTAATTTACCGGTTCTTCTTTTAGATCATGAATCACCAGAAAATCTTTTAAAATCTATTGATATTCTTGGAGATGCTATTGATAAAAAAGAAGAGGCAAAGAAAATTATTAATTATTACAACAAAAATAAAAAATTAGTTGAAGATAAACTAAAAGGATTAGAAAAAAGAAAAGTATATGTTGCAGGTGAGACTATCACTAAATCCTATGGAAGTGATTTTTATCAAACTTTTATGGTTAACATTGCTGGTGGAGAGAGTGTTACAAAAAATATAAAAGGTGGTAAAATTGAGATTTCGTTAGAAGATCTTTTAAAGTTTGATCCTGAATATATTTTTATTCCATCATATTTCATTGGAACAAAAGAAGATATCTTAAATAGAAAAGAGTTACAGGATGTAAGAGCAGTAAAAGAGAAGAAAGTTTATACTATTCCATCATTTCTTATATCATATGATTTACCATCAGTTGAATCGATTTTAGGAATATTTTGGCTTTCAGAAAAAATAAATGGTGATATTTTAAAAATTGATTTTGAAAATGAAGTTAGGGATTTTTATAAAAATATTTTTGGATATAATTTATCTGATAAAGAGATAGAGGAGATACTGAAAGATTGAAATGAAAAAAATTATTATCAAAGATTTAAATTTTGGCTATTATGATACAGAGATATTTAGAAATTTTTCACTTGAAATAGATGAAGGTGAAACTTTAACAATTCTCGGACCAAATGGTTCAGGAAAAACAACTCTACTTAAACTGATTCAAAAAATAATTTTACCAAAAAGTGGAGATATTATAATTTCAGGGAAAAATATAAATAATATAACTAATAAAGCTTTAAGTAAATCAACATCTTTTGTACCACAAATTCATAACCAGACCTTTCCTTATAGAGTTATAGATTTTGTTTTAATGGGTAGAAACCCTTATATAAGTGACTATTCTATTCCAAAAGAAGAAGATATTGAAATTGCAAATAAAGTATTAGAAGAGATGGGTTTGTATTATTTAAAAGATAGACCTTATACAGACATAAGTGGTGGTGAATTAAGGTTAGTTTTGATTGCAAGGGGAATTGTTCAAAATACTGAGATTTTACTCCTTGATGAACCAACTGCATTCCTTGATTTTAA
>JAAYUH010000207.1 GCA_012517755.1 bacterium
AAAGGATGGTAAGAACTTTGAAATTAAATAGCCTAAAAAGATGATTATAACTATTATGCTTACTATTAAAACAAATTTATTTTTAAAAATTTTTTTCATCGAAGCCTCCTTTTTTAATATAAACTATTTCTTATAAAAAAAGTTTCAAAGATTTATATTTAGCATTGTTCAGTGTTCTTGTAACAAAGTTTATCTTAAATTGTATAATTGATATATGGAAAAAATCATAGAAGTTAAAGATGTTATTGTTGAATATCTTTTAGGAAAAGTTGTTGTTTCTGCTTTAAGAGGAATTAATCTTGAAATAGAAAAAGGTGATTTTATTGCAGTTATGGGTAAATCTGGTTCTGGAAAATCTACATTACTTCAAATAATTGGAGGTCTTCAAAGACCAACAAAAGGAAAAGTTTTTATAAATGGAGTAGATTTATCAAAATTAGATGAAAATGAACTTGCAATTTTCAGAAGAAAAAATATTGGATTTATTTTTCAAGCATATAATTTAATTCCAATATTAACAGCAATAGAAAATGTTGAATTACCTATGATTTTTTATAATATGCCACAGAAGCAGAGAACTGAAAAAGCAACAAAAATACTTTATAAGATGGGTCTTTCTGATAGGTTAAATCATAAACCATCTGAACTTTCAGGTGGTGAACAACAGAGGGTTGGAATTGCAAGAAGTTTAGCTAATGATCCTGAGATAATATTAGCAGATGAACCTACTGGAAACCTTGATTCAAAATCTGGTGAGAGTATTATGGAAGAGTTTGTTGAGGTGAATAGAAGTTTTGGTAAAACAGTTGTTATAGTAACTCATGCAAGAGATGTTGCTTTGTATGCAAATAAAATCATTCATATAAAAGATGGATTGATAGAATCAATTGAAGAGATTAGGAGGAATTGATGAAAAAACTTTTATCATTTATTTTTATGTTTTGTATAATTTTTGGAGGAGTTAAAGTTTTAATTAGTGCTCCTCAAATTGAAATAAGCAAATATGTTGTTACTCCAAAAGAGGTTTATCCTGGAGGAGAATTTTCTTTATCAATAAATTTAAAAAATAACAGCACAAAAGATAAAGCAAAAAATATAGTTTTAGAGATTAAAAAAATTGAAGGAAAAAATGATTTATCTTTTTTCTATCCAAAAAATAAAACAACAACAAGAAGGGCTGATGAACTTGAAGCAGGTAAAGATATATTGTTAGATTTTTCATTTCAAGTTGACAAAGGAGCTCCAACAGGTATATACAGGTTAGTAGTTAATATTTCATGGCAGGATGAAGGAGGAAAAAATTATAATAGTGAAGAACTGATAAGTATAACAATATCACCACCATCAATTGAGAATAGACCACTTCTAACAATTGATCGTTTCGAAACAGAACCATCTGAAGTTTCAGCTGGAGATACATTTGAGTTAAAAATTTTTATAAAAAATATAGGCGGGAAAGTAGCAAATAATATTAAACTTGAGATTAAAAAAATAGAAGGGAAAGAGGTTCTGCAATATTTTTCTCCAGTAAAATCTGGAAACATTGTATATTTGGATAAAATTGAAAAAAATGAAGTAAAAGATCTATCAATGAACTTTCTTGTAAATGACAATACTCCTTCTGGAAATTACAATTTTATACTAACATTCACATATGAAGATGAAAATAGAATAAATTATGATGGAAGTGAAATTATTGGGATTTATGTACTGGAGAAAAAGGAAAAAGCAGATATTGATATTGTTTCATATAAATTGAGTGAAGATAAAATAATACCTGGGAATGATTTTGTTTTAACAATAAAAATCTCTAACTCTGGTATTTTGGATGCTAAAAATATTAAAATATATCCGTTGAATATAGAAGGAGAAACTGGTTTAAAATATTTTTCACTGAAAGACGAAGGTATGCTTTCTTTGAATAGTTTAAAAAGTAATGAAGAGTACACTCATAATTTTTATTTTTATGTTGATAAAAATGCTGTAGGAAAATTATATTCAATGATTTTTAAAATTGAATATGATGATGTAAAAAATGTTAGCTATTCTAAAACAAAGAGTATTGGAATTTTAATAGTTACAGATAATCCCGATTTAATTCTTACAACTTACACTACGGATAAAGAGATAATAAAACCAGGAGATTCATTCAATTTGAAATTAACTTTTGAAAATATTGGTGGATTTGATGCAAAAGGTGTGAGAGTAAAAATTGAAAATGTTGAAAATTCAAACTCCTTATATCCATTTTCAATGATATCTGGA
>JAAYUH010000208.1 GCA_012517755.1 bacterium
AAATTCCTACTCAAGGCGGAAGAATATATGTGAAAATGTCAAAAGAGTGTATTGAAGATACAGTAGTAACTGTTTACGATGAAACTGGAGTTGCTTGGAGTGGCAAAGCAAATGAAGAAGGAGCTTTTGATACAGGTTGCACTCTAAAATGTCCTGGTGTTTATAAAGTTGTTGCAGAAAATGAAAAATGTAAATTTGACCCTCCTTCTCATTTTGTCAAAGTTGATTGTTGTCCAAGTCAAACAGTTGTAGAATTTACTTGTGATTGTGTAGTTCAAAGTAAAGGTAGAATTATCGTTGAAATGCCTAAAGAGTGTCTCGAAGGAACCACAGTTCATATTTATACCGAAGATATGGTCGAAGTCTGGCAGGGGAAGGTAAATGAAGAGGGAATTTTCGATACAGGATGCACCTTGCAATGTCCTGGAAAATACATAATTCAACCACACAATGAAAAATGTACCTTTATTCCAACCTATCAAGTTGTTGAGTTAGATAATTGTTGTCCTGAATTTAAAAAAATTGGTTTTGAGTGCAATTGTGAAGCAAAAAAAGGAAGAGTTGTTGTTTCAATGCCAAAAGAGTGCTTATATGGTACAATTGTTCATATTATTGATTCAACAACAAATAATGAGGTATGGTATGGTAAAGCAAACAGCAGTGGTGTTTTTGATACAGATTGTACATTAACTTGCCCAGGAATTTATATAATAAAACCTGAAAATAAAACCTGTACATTCACATCTGCTGAACAAAAAATTCAAATGCAGAGTTGTTGTCCAGAAGTTTATAATATTGATTTTAAATGTAGTTGTCAACAACAAAAAGGAAGAGTGCAAGTAAAAATTCCGAGAGAGTGTGCTTCAAATACAGTTTCATATATTTATGATTCATCAGGAAAACTTATAATGACTTTATGGCCAAATAGCGAGGGATGGTTTGATTCAGGTTGTGAACTACCTTGTCCTGGAGTATATACTATAAAGCCATATAATCCAAATTGTAAATTTTATCCTGAAACACAAATAGTTGAAATTAAAAATTGTTGTGTTCCAGGAACTACACCATTTATATACACAGTTGAATTTAGATGTGAATGTACTTATAAAGGAAGAATAGATGTAAGATTACCAACAAATTGTCTTCCAGCAAAGGTTGAAATTTATGATAGCAAAGGCAATCTTCTTTATAGATTGAGTGATGATGGTAATGGATACTTTACAACTGGTTGCACTATACCTTGCCCTGGAACATACACAATTAAACCAGTTGGTTCAAATTGTACATTTAAACCAGAATCAAAGGTGCTTAATCTTGTTCAGTGTTGTCCAAATTCATATGGATATGTTGAGTTTGAATGTTCTTGTATTCAAATGGGTAGAATAATTGTCAATATCACAGGTAATTGTCCTACTGATACAACAGTTGAGATATATAATATGAATAATGTTTTAATCACAACTTTAACAAGAACAGCACAGGGTAATTATGATTCTTATTGTACAATTCCATGCAATCAAACTTATAGAGTTAAACCAGTAAATCCAAAATGTAAATTTGATACAGATTTTAGAGATGTTAGATTACCCTGTTGCCCACAAGTTCTAAATGTTGAATTTAGATGTTTCTGCTCAAATGCTGTAAATAGCTCTAATAATCTATTCTCACTCATTAAAAATATTTTCCTAAAGATTATAAATTTCTTTACAGGCTAATCCATTAGAAATTAATCTAAATTCTACTGAAAAGAGGAGGTAGAAAAAACCTCCTCTTTTTAATTTTGTATAAACAGTTTACAAAAATAGACTTTCTTTTTTGTAAACTTTATAAAAGTAAAATATATTTTTATTTTGTCATTCCCGTGAAAACGGGAATCTAGTATTTCTATCAATAATATAAATTCCTGCTTCCACAGGAATAATGTTTTTTGTCATTCCTATGTAAATGCTCTCATTTTGTCATTCCCGTGAAAACGGGAAACCAGTATTTTTATTTATAATATAGATTCCTATTTCCGCAGGAAAAACAATTTAGATGACTTTTTCAGAGACCTTGTATTAAATATTGACAAATTTATATAATTTTATAAAATTTAATAATGTAATTAGCACTTTAAACTATAGAGTGCTAAAAGGAGAAGCAATGGAGAATAGAGAAGAGTTTTCTGATGTTCTTTTTAAATTACTTAAAGAAAAAGAAGAAGAGATAAAAAGATTAAAAGAAGAAGTTAAGACACTTTCTCTCCTTATTAAAAAGGAGAGAAGAGACCTTGAACATTTTCAAAAAAGATGGAAAGAAGAAGAAGATGAAAGAAAAATAAAACAGAGAGGAGAGATTATCTCTTCTCTTTTACATATAATTGATTCACTTGATGATGCAAAAAGTAAAACAAATGATAAAAATTTAATACAGGGATTAGAATTAATTGAAAAGCAATTTATTGATTTTTTAAAAGATGAAGGTGTTGAAGAAGTTGGTGTTAAAGGAGAAAAATTTGATCCATCACTTCACCAAGCAATCAGTATTGAAACAACAAACAATGGTGAAGATGACGGAACAATAATTGAAGTATATAGAAAGGGCTATAAGATAAAAGATTTTCTTATAAGACCTGCCTATGTAAAAGTATATAAAAAGGAGGTAAATTAATATGGCAAGAATAATTGGTATTGATCTTGGAACTTCAAATTCTGCTGCTGCTGTAATTATTGGTGGTAAACCAACAATAATTCCTGCTGCTGAAGGAGTTTCGCTCGGAGGTAAAACTGTTCCATCATATGTTGCATTTACAAAAGATGGACAACTTCTCGTTGGTGAACCAGCAAGAAGACAGATGACTCTTAATCCTGAAAGGACAATAACTGCAATAAAAAGAAAAATGGGAACGAACTATAGAGTAAGAATTGATGATAAAGAATACACTCCAGAGCAAATCTCTGCATTTATTTTACAGAAGATCAAAAAAGATGCAGAAGCATATCTTGGAGAAAGAGTCGAAAAAGCAGTGATAACAGTTCCAGCATATTTTAATGATAACCAAAGACAGGCAACCAAAGATGCAGGAAAAATTGCAGGACTTGAAGTTGTAAGATTGATCAATGAACCAACAGCAGCAGCATTTGCATATGGGCTTAACAAAAGTGAGAAAGAGCTAAAAATAATTGTATTTGATTTTGGTGGAGGAACTCTTGATGTTACAATAATGGATTTTGGAGAAGGTGTTTTCCAAGTTGTGTCAACTTCTGGTGATACTCAACTTGGCGGAAGAGATATGGATGAGGCATTACTTAACTATGTTGTCGATGATTTTAGAAAAGAGACAGGAGTCGATTTGTTAAAAGATCCAAAGGCACTCCCAAGATTAAGAGAAGCAGTTGAGAAAGCAAAAATTGAACTTTCAAGCGTTCTTGAAACAGAAATTAATCTTCCATTTATAACTGTAGTTAATAACGAGCCAAAACATCTTGTTAAGAGAGTAACAAGGGCTCTTCTTGAACAGCTTGTTAGACCAATAGTTGATAAATGTCGTGGTCCATTACAGCAGGCACTCGAAGATGCTAAACTATCACCAAATGATATAGATAACATAATCCTTGTTGGTGGACCAACAAGGATGCCAATAGTTCAGAAATTTATTGAAAACTTCTTTGGAAAACCACCTGAAAGAGGAGTTGATCCAATGGAGTGCGTTGCAATTGGTGCTGCAATCCAAGCTGGTATTCTTGAAGGTAGCGTAAAACAAGAGATTGTTCTTCAAGATGTAACACCATTAACACTTGGCATTGAAACCCTTGGAGGTATCTTTACAAAAATGATAGATAGGAATTCACCGATACCAATTAAAAAAACTCAAACTTTTACAACTGCTGCAGACAATCAAACATCTGTTGAAATACACATTTTACAGGGAGAAAGACCTCTTGCAAAAGATAATGTCTCTTTAGGAAGGTTCATTCTTGATGGAATTCCCCCTGCACCAAGAGGAGTTCCAAAAATTGAAGTGACTTATGAAATCGATGAAAATGGTATTTTGCATGTTACTGCTAAAGATTTAGCAACAAATAAAAGTCAAAACATAACTGTAACTCAAGCAGTTAGACTTTCTGAAGAGGAAGTTGAGAAGATGAAAAAAGAGGCAGAAAAATTTGCAGAAGAGGATAAAAAAATAAAGGAAGAAATCGATACAAGGAACCTCGCAGATCAAATTCTTTATACAGGTAGAAAAACATTAAAAGACAATAGAGATAAAGTAAGTAAAGAAGTAGTCGATGACGCAGAAAAAAAACTTGATGAACTTGAAAATTTACTTAAAGAGAATAAAATTGATGAGGTAAAGAGAAAACTTGATGAAGTTAATGAGGCACTTTCAAAAGTTGGAGAAGAGATTTATAAAAAAACTGGAACTGCTGGAACGGGTGGACAACAAGGTGAAACAACACAAGAACCACCAAAAGATGAGAACAAAAAAGATGATGATAAAGGAACAATAAATGGAGATTATGAAGTTAAGTAATGAATAAAGATTATTATGAAATATTAGGGGTGGATAGAAATGCCACCCCTGATGAAATTAAAAAATCTTATAGAAAACTTGTCAAACAATATCATCCTGATTTAAACAAGGACAACCCTGATGCTGCAAAAAAGATGGCTGAAATAAACGAAGCATATGAAGTTTTATCGGATCCTGAAAAGAAAAAAAGATATGATATGTATGGAACAGCAGAAGAAGGAGTTGGTGATTATGCATATCGAAATACTGGAGAATCACCATTCGGTGATTTCTTCAAAGATTTTGGTTTTGAGGATATTTTCGACACATTTTTTGGAGGAGGCTTTACAAGAACAGAAGAAAGAAGAAGAGTTGAAAGAGGTAGTGATATATATGGAAGGATCACAATTGATTTAAAAGATGTAATGTATGGAAAAGAAGTTGAGTTTGAGGTTGAAAGAGACGAACCCTGCGAATATTGTGGTGGAACTGGAGTAGAAGGAGGAGCTAAACAAGAGACCTGTCCAACTTGTCACGGAACTGGAAGAGTGAGAAGAAGTCAATCATCTATTTTTGGTCAATTTACAACAGTTACAACCTGTCCAACCTGTAAAGGAGAAGGTTATATAAACAGAAATCCTTGTAGAAATTGTGGAGGAAAAGGAATAAAAAGTAAAAGAAGAATAATTAAAGTAAAAATTCCACCAGGGATAGAAGATGAAATGAGAATTAAATTAGATGGAGAAGGAAATAGTTCTAAAAATGGTCTTAAAGGTGATTTATATATAGAGGTCAAAGTTAGACCTCATCCATATTTAAAGAGAGATGGGGCAAACCTTATTTATGAAGCGAACATTCCTCTTTTAACTGCTTTGCTTGGTGGGGAGATAGAAATTCCAACAATTGAGGGAAAAAAGGTAGTTAAGATAAAACCAGGAATACAATTCAATGAAACAATAAGGTTAAATGGAGAAGGATTGCCTTATCTAAGAGGTAGGGGAAGAGGAGATTATTTAATTATTTCTAAAATAAAAATTCCAGATAAATTAACAAAAAAAGAGAGAGAACTTCTCGAAAAGTGGAAGGAATTAAAATAAGTTAAATTAAAAAATATTTTTAAATTTTTCTTTCTCTTTCTTCTTTTGTAAAACAAAATCTTCTTACAAAACTTAAAATACCAACTCCTATAACTCCATATAGAATATTATTCATTGATATTCCAGGATGAGTAAGTAATTCTCTGACAATAATTATTATTAATGTATCAATCAATGCAAAGGTTGAGAATCTAACAAGTACGACCATCAATTCAAGTAATATGGCAAGAAGAAGTATATATGAAAGTATATATTGGAAATGTGAAATTAAATTAAGTGGTTCTGCTGATAGAGTGAAATTTAAAAAATAAGGAAGGTATTTTAAACTTAATAAAAAGATTAAAAGAGTTATTAGAGAAAGTATAGTATCAAGAATTTTTAAAACTGTTTTAATAAAATTTCTTATCTTATCAATAAAATCATTATTCATTCATCCTCCTCTTTTTAGTTTATTATATCAATTAATAAATTTTCTTGAAATTTAGTTTGTGGTAATTTGTGGTAATTTGTGGTAAAATATAAAAAATGTTTATGGGTTCTTTTTTATACAAAATGGATAATAAAGGTAGAGTAATGATACCTCCTCAATTTAAGCAGGATTTGGGGAAGAAATTTATCATTACTCGTGGTTTTGAAAATTGCCTTTTTTTATATTCACTTTCAGAGTGGGAAAGAATCTCAAATGAATTATCCAAAATTCCTTTATCTTCTAAAGAGTCAAGATATTTTTTAAGAATATGGTTTTCATCTGCTGTTGAAATTGAAACTGATGGATATAGCAGAATATTGATTCCTTCTGATTTCAGAAAATTTGCTAATTTGAATAGGGAGATTTATTTCATTGGAGTTTATAATAGGATTGAGTTATGGGATAGTAAAAATTGGGAAAATTATAGAAATTCAAAAGAGATTTCTTATGAAGATTCAATTTCAAAAATTCTTGAAGGTAAATGATGGAAATAAAACACACACCTGTTTTACTTAATGAAGTTATCTCATTTATAGATTTTTCAAAACACAAAGTTTTTCTTGATTTAACAGTTGGAGAGGGTGGCCATAGCGAAGAGATATTGAAAAGAGCAAGAGGCGATTCTATACTTATTGGATTCGATCTTGATGAAGAGATTCTTAAAATTGCAGATCAAAGACTCTCAAAATTAAATAAAAAATTCTACCTTTTCAATGAAAATTACAAAGATTTTTATAAGAAATTAAAAGAGATAAATATAGAGGGCGCAGATTTTATGCTTCTTGATCTTGGTTTTTCATCATTTCAACTTGAAAATGGGAGAGGTTTCTCTTTTCTTGATGAAAAAAGTTTGCATATGGGTTATAGTAAACAGATTAGAGGTGCAGATTATTATATAAATAAACTGAGTAAAAATGAACTTGCATATATTTTTGAAGAGTATGGTGAGATAAAAGAGAGTGAAAAAATTGCAGAAGAGATTGTAAAATATAGAAAAAATAAAAAAATTGAAACATCAAAGGAGTTAGCAGATATAGTTGAAAAAGTTATAAAAAGAAAAGGCAAAATTCATCCCGCAACAAAAGTTTTTCAAGCATTGAGAATTTATGTAAA
>JAAYUH010000209.1 GCA_012517755.1 bacterium
CCTTGTAAACACTTTTCTCTTGTCATTCCCACGAAAGCGGGAATCCAGTATTTCCCTCTCTTTTTGTCATTCCCATGTAAACGGAATTCCAGTGTCTCCATTTTTGTCATTCCAATGTAAACACTTTTCTCTTGTCATTCCCGCGAAAGCGGGAATCCAGTATTTTCCTCTCTTTTTGTGATTCCTATGTAAATGAGAATCCAGTCCTTTATTTTGTCATTCCGAACCAAAATTTATATCATATAATTTAAATTTTTTATGTTTACAAAAACAAATACCAACTTTTATAAATTTTTTTAAAAAGTAAGTGAAAAAGTAAAAAAAATGAAAAAAGTTGAATCTCAAGAAAAATTTGATATAATAGTTTTTGCTCTAACTCTTTCGTTACCTCATAAGTATCTTCCTATGAAAGGGGAGACCAGAGATAACGGGGAGTTGGAGCCTTTTTTATTTCTCCAAATCTTTTATCAATTCTAAAATTGATTTTTTTAGTTCTGGTAAACGTTCATTAATTGTTTTCCAAATAATATCTAATTTAATCCCAAAATATTCATGAATTAAAATATTTCTCATATCAGACATTATTTTCCAGGGAATTTCTTGATATTTTTCTTTTATATCTGTGGGAAGATTTTTTGAGGCTTCGCCAATAATTTCAAAATTTCTTATCACTGCATCTATAGTCTTTTTATCTTTAATAAATGTATCAAATGTTAAACCATTAACATACTCTTCAATATTATTAATACTTTCAATGATATCCTCTAAATATTGTATATAATCTCTTTTCATATATATAAAGTCTCTTTTTCTATCGTGTTTTTGAATCTTTTTTTTAGTGTTTCTTTCATAACAAGATCAACCTCAGTATGGAGAATATTGCTAAGAAACTGCTTAAGCTCAATAAATGTGAATAAATCTATAGTTTCATAAAATTCTACCAATATGTCTAAATCACTATTTTTATTTTGCTCTCCTCTTACAAATGATCCAAAAATTCCTAAATTTTTAACTTTAAATTTTTCTCTTAATATATTTTCATTCTTTTTTAAAATCTTTTTTATATACTCTAAATTCTTTTTCATCGAAATTAAAATTTTTAAATAATTATTTTATTAACTTCTCCATTAAATCGTTGTTGTCATCACCTTTAAAGATGATTTTTAAAAGTAACTTTATTGAATCTGTCAAATTTTTTGAAAAGTTTATCTTCTTTAATAGGTAAGGAAGTTTCTTAGAAGATTCTTTCCCCTCTTTTATATTTATCAAAGATATAATTTTCCTTCTCTCATCTTTTGTATATTTTTGATTCACATCAAGTTCAATAATTCTATTCATTGGAAGTTGATTTATAATTCCAGCAAAAACTTCATCTGGGGCATCAATCAAATTAATTATCTCCCAATCATAAATTATTTTTGATTTATCAGAAAGTTCGTTAGAGATAAAAGCAACGCTTTTATCTTCCCATGCTCCAAACTCATTTTTAACAAGAACTCTATAACTTTTAGAGATACTTTTCATAAATTAATTTTACTATATTTTTCAAATTTTATCTATTTCTTTATTATATTCTTACACACTAATTTTAATTTCTTTTAATATCATTTTAATTAAAAGTGGAGATAAGACCCTTCCTTTATGATGTGGAATTCTTGTGTATCTTCCATCTGAATGTTTATAAAATACATGGCTTCCTTTTTGTCTTATCTTTTCAAAACAAAGTTTAAATAGATATTTTTCTAATTTTGAAGAAGTTGTTGGTTTTGGTTTCATTAAATACTAATTTCTTGAATTCCAACAAACTCGTATTCTTCTTGATCTATTTCTACTAAACATAGTTCAAGAACTTCTTTAAGATTGTTGTGAAGTTCATCGAGAGTCTTTCCCTGAGTATGTACACCTGGAATTTGTGGTATATAACCAACATATAAATTAGTTTCAGAATCTTTCTCAATAATTGCAAAAAATTTCCTTTTTTTCATCTTTACAATCCTATTAAAATTATATCAATAAAATAAATTATTTTTGATTTATCAGAAAGTTCGTTAGAGA
>JAAYUH010000210.1 GCA_012517755.1 bacterium
AATCTCTAATATTTTGACCATCTCCATAAACAGGAATTTGTTCACCTTTTAATGCTTTTTTTATTGTTAAAGGTATTAATTTTTCTGGATATTGCCTTGGACCAAAATTATTTGATGATCTCGTAATAATTATTGGTAATCCATAAGTTACAAAAAATGATTTTGCTAATAAATCTGCTGATGCTTTTGAAGCTGAATAAGGACTATTTGGTTTTAAAGGAGATTCTTCATTAAATTTTTCTTTACTATCTAACGGCAAAGAACCATAAACTTCATCAGTACTTATCTGTATAAATCTAAAATTATCTATTATGTTTTTTTTAATATATTCTTTTAAAACATCAAAAAGAGTATAAGCTCCTAAAACATTTGTTTTAATAAAAATTTCTGGCTCATCTATACTTCTATCAACATGAGATTCTGCAGCAAAATTTACTACATAATTTGGTGTAAATTTATCAAAAATATATTCTAAAAGTTCTCTATTGCATATATCTCCTTTTATAAAATAATAGTTACTTTTGTCAGAAACTCCATCAAGATTATTTAAATTACCTGCATATGTTAACTTATCAAGATTAATAATATTATAATTTGGATAATTTTTAAAAATATAATGAATAAAATTAGAACCTATAAACCCTGCACCACCTGTTATTAAAAAAACTTTTTTAAGCATTATAATAACTCCTGTTTAAAATTATATCTTAAATTCAACTATTTATTATTTTTAAATATTTTTAATTTTATAAGCATTGATTCAATTATTTTTCTTCTTTTAGTGTTTTTAGGTAGAAGAAAATCTATGATTCTATAATATTTAGAAAGAAACTTCCAACCATGTGAATTATAAATGCTATTTAATGTATTTATTTCTCTTGCATAATATTTATTGTGCTCAATTGAAAGGAGATTAATTTTATTTTCAAGAATTACATTCAAATTTACATCTTCAGTTTGTTCTATTTTCATAAAAATATTTAAAATATTTTTTTCTAAATCATATCTTTCTAAAGCTATATTATGAAGATATTCTCTGTCTTCCCAAGTAGTTAAGAAATTATTAATTACCTCCTTAAATATCATTTCACTTTCAATTTTTCTTTCTTCAGGTCTTCCAGAGAAAGTATAATATTCATTAATATCAAGATTATCTTTATTAATCCAGCCAGGTCCACCAAAATGGTCATAACAATATACAGGAATACCAAGGGCTAAAGCAAAATAAACAGTTCTTCCAATTGATATAATCGCATCGTATTTTATCAATTTATCACATGTTATAAGGTCATATTTATAATTCATTCCTAAAATATCCGTTTTAATACTGTTTTTTCTTAATAAATCTATGGTTTCGATTATTTCTTTAGGAATATGATTAGAAATAATGGCTATTTTTTGGAGTTTAGGTGTAGTATTGTTTTCAAAATAATTAAAACAATTTTTAGATAGAGAATTTGGAAAATAATAAATATTCTTTTCATCAACACCCAATTTTATTAATTTATTTTTTATAGCTTTAGAATTAGCTAAACAAAGTGATAAATCATTAATGAATATGGGTGGAAGTTCTAAAGGTTCATATGAAGATAAACTTGAATAAATAATTTTTTTAGTTTTTAAATTTTGATTTAAAATATGATATAAAACTGGGGAATGATGAGACCAAATAATATCATAATTTTTATTATCTAATTCTTTTTCTAAAACATTAATTACTTTTACATTATTTTCATCAAAATATTTTTTTAGAGGATAATCGTATATGAAGGTTGCTACTGTAACTTCATATTCCCTACTTAAAAAAAATTTGGATAATTCTAAAGTAGTCAACTCTGAACCTGCAAAATTTTTTAAATGATGATTAGTGATTAATATTGATTTATAATTATCCATTCTAGTTTTCTTTTAATAAAATCATATAAATTTACCTTTATATTTATTGAAAAAATCTTCCAATGCTTCATTCCAGTGTCTCATAATATTTAAATTTTCTAATTTTAAATTGTAATTTTCAAGTACTGAGTATTTTGGTCTTTTTGCTTTTTGTTTTAATTCCTCTGTTTTTATTGGAATTATTTCAACATTTAGATTCAATTTTTCTACTATTTTTATTGAAAATTGGTACCATGTTGTAAAACCTTCATTTGATGAATGAAATAAACCAACATAATCTTTTTTAATTAACTCATAAGTTTGTTTAACTACATCAAAAGTATAAGTTGGAGTGCCAATCTGATCATCAACAACTTTAATTGCTTCATTCACTTTAGATAAATCAATAATTTTTTTTATAAAGTTGATACCCTTTAAACCATATAGCCATGAAATTCTTAAAATTAAATGATTTGGATTATATAATTTTGTATTTATCTCACCTAATAATTTAGTTTTTCCATAAATTGATAAAGGATTAGGTTCATCTAATTCTGTGTATGGTGAATTTTTTGTACCATTAAAAATATAATCTGTACTAAAAAATATTATTTTAGAATTGACTTTATATGAAACATATGAACTATTTCTTGCACCAATTACATTTGTTAAATATGCTATATCTTCTTCATCTTCTGCTTTATCAACATTAGTATATGCTGCACAATTTATAACAATATCTGGCTTAATCACACTAAATTTTTCTATCAAAACCCTTAGGTTTAATATATCAAGTTCTTTGTGAGAAAAAGAAAATAAATCTACTTTATCTTCCAAAAAATCAACAAATTCTGAACCTAATTGTCCATTGCTTCCTAAAATAATTACTTTCATTTAATCTTCAAAAAAATTAATATAACTTTTAAATTTTGGCAGATTCATGTCTTTTTCTGAAATAATTAATTTATCTATCTCACTTAATGGCCAATTAATATTTAAAAAATCATCGTTCCAAATTATTCCAGTTTCATATTCTGGATAATAAAAATCAGTACATTTATATATAATTTCAGTATCATCTTCTAATGATAAAAAACCATGTGCAAAATTTGGAGGTATAAATATTTGTTTTTTATTATATTCAGATAACTCAATTCCAAACCATTTAGAAAAAGTTTGTGAATCTTTTCTTAAATCGACTGCAACATCAAATATTTTACCTTTTAAAACTCTAACTAATTTTCCCTGTGAGTGTCTTTTTTGAAAATGTAAACCCCTTAAAACTCCTTTTTTAGATTTTGATTGATTTTCTTGAACAAAATCACAATCTATTCCAAAGTCTTTAAATTCTAATAAATTATAACTTTCAAAAAAATAACCTCTTTCATCATTAATTATTTTTGGTTCTATTATTATTAAATTTTTAATAATTACCTCTTTAAAATTAAATTTAGCCATTTCTAATATTATTAAAATTAAGCACTAAATCTTTTGCTAATGTGTTTGAAAAATACAAAGATGAGAAAGTCCCTGCATCTGTCCACCAATCTTCTAAAATATTAAAAGTAAGTTTATTTTCTTTTAAATAAGCATTATTAACATCTGTTATCTCAAGCTCACCTCTTGGTGAAGGCTTTAATTTATTTATTATTTCAAAAACTTCTGAATCATACATATAAATGCCCGTTATGATATAATTACTCTTTGGTTTTTTTGGTTTTTCCTCAATAGATATTATTTTTCCATTTTTAATTTCAGCTACACCAAATCTTTGAGGATCTTCTACTTCTTTAAGAATAACTTTTGCACCCTTTTCCTGTTTTTCAAATTCAAATACAAAATTTTTAATACTGCTCTTAAAAATATTATCTCCAAGAATAACAACACACTTATCATTTTTAATAAAATTCTTAGCAAGACCTAATGCTTCTGCTATTCCACCTGCCTTATCCTGTACTTTATATGTAAAATCTAATCCAAAGTCACCACCACTACCTAAAAGTTCCATAACATCACCCATATGTTCTCTTCCAGTAACTATCAATATCTCAAATATTCCTGCCTCTTTTAATTTATAAATTGGATAAAAAATCATTGGGTACTTTCCTACAGGTAAAAGGTGTTTATTTGTAACTTTTGTTAGAGGATGTAGTCTTGAGCCAGTTCCACCTGCTAAAATTACTCCTTTCATTATTTGACACCTCTTTTTAATATTTTTTAATTTATTTCTCAATTTTATTATAATTTTCAATTATTTTATTGACATCTCCAACATTTTTAATTTCTCCCTTCTCTAACATAATAACTTTTTTACAATTTTCTTTTATAGCATTCATATCATGAGAGACAAATAAAAGTGTAGCACTTTTTTCTTTCATTTCATTCATTCTTTTTATACATTTTTCTCTAAACTCTGCATCTCCAACTGCGAATACCTCATCTAAAAGGATAATATCTGGTTCAAGTGATGTAGCAACAGAAAAACCAAGTCTTAATATCATACCTGAGGAGTAGGTTCTTAAAGGAGAATTAATAAAATCTTTTAATCCTGAGAACTCGACAATCTCTTCATATTTTTCTTCAATCTCTTTTCTTGTCATTCCAAGAAGTAACCCATTTATAAAAATATTTTCTGCACCAGTTAGTTCCATATCAAAACCTGCTCCAAGTTCTATTATTGGCATAATTTTTCCTTTTACAAAAACTTTTCCTTCTGTTGGTTTATATACACCTGCTATAATTCTTAAAAGGGTAGTTTTTCCTGCACCATTTCTACCAATTATACCAATACTTTCACCTTTTTTAATTTCAAGATTTATATTTTTAATTGCATAAAAATTTATATATGAGACCTTTTTAGATAATAATTTAATTGCAAATTCTTTCAATGATGAAGATTTTTCTTTTTGTAATCTAAATTTTAAAGATACATTTTCAAGTTTAATTACTGTATCTTCATTCATAGTAAATACATAACCTTATTTTCATTCATTTTAAAAAACCATAAACCAAAAATGAAAAAAGAGAGAGAGAAAATTAAAGATATAAAAAGAGAGTTCATTGTTGGTAAAGTTCCATAATAGATAATTTCTCTTATATTTGTAAGAATATGATAGATTGGATTGATAAGTAAAAAAATTTTATATTTATCAGGAACAATTGAGGCTGGATAGAAAATTGGTGTTAGATACATCCATGCAAGTAATATTATTTGATAGATATATCCAATATCAGTAAAATATGCTGAAAGGATTGATAATATCAAAGAAATTCCTATTGTGAATAGAAGAAGAAAAAGCAAGGGAAATATTATAAAAATTATACTTAAATTAACTGGTGTCTTAAAAATAATCATTATAAACACTAATGGAATTAATGCATAAAGAAGATTAATAAACTGAGATAAAACTACAGAAATTACTAAAATTGCTCTTGGGAAATAAACCTTTTTTAGAAGTGAAGCATTTGATATTAAAGAAAAAGAAGAAAGATTGGTTGAGGTAGAAAAAAAATTCCAAAAAATTATACCTGATAATATGTAAACAGGATAATTTTTAATTTCAAATCTAAAAAGATAAGAGAAAACAATTGACATAACAACCATCATAAGTAGTGGATTAAGAATTGACCAGAATACTCCAAGAATTGATCTTTTATATTTAACCTTTAAATCTTTTTTAATTAATTCAAAAAGTAAATCTCTTATCCAAATTATTTTACTCATTTATAAAAAATTATCTATTAAAAAAGGCAAAGTGTCAATAAAATATTAAGAGAGCCCTGAAAAAGTAATCCAAACTATCATTCCTATAGAAGAAGGAATCTATATTATTGATAGAAATACTGGATTCCCGTTTTCCCCGCTTTCGCGAGGATGGGAATGACAATAAAATACTGGATTCCCGTTTACACGGGAATGACAAAAAACATTATTCCTATATAGGTAGGAATTTATATTAGTGTTGAAATGCTGGATTCCCGTTTACACGGGAATGACAAGAAAGAAATAAAGAAA
>JAAYUH010000211.1 GCA_012517755.1 bacterium
GGAGAATATAGTGCTTTACTATGCGCAAATTCTCTTTCGTTTGAAGATACTTTGATTCTTATTAGAGAAAGAGCAAGAACAATGAAAAAATTTATTGGTAATATTAAAGGAGTTCAAGTTGCAATATTGAATTTAAAACTTGATGATATTGAAGAGATTATAACTAATTTACAAGAAAAAGGTATAATTCAGATTTCTGGCTACAACTCGAAAACCCAAATTGTCCTTTCGCTTGAAGAAAATCTTTTAGAGGATTTAAAAAACTTAGTTTCAGAAAAAAAGGGTAGATTAATTCCTCTTAAAACATCTTTACCATTTCACTCTCCTTTGATGAAAAAAGCAGAGGATGAATTTAGTAAAGTCTTGACTAATTTTAATTTCTTAAATCCTAAATTTGGCTATATTTCCAGTGTTACAAATCAAGAACTTTCAGATGGTAATCTAATAAAAGAGGTTTTACTTAACCAGATAACAAGACCAGTGAGATGGATACAAACAATAATGAAAATGGAAGAGTTAGGTGTTAAAAATTTTTATGAGGTTGGACCAAATAAGGTTTTAACAAATCTTGGTTCAAGAGACTTTAATAATCTTATATTTTTAAATTCAGAATCATTATTAGAAGATAAAGAGACATGAAAGAATTTAAAAATGCATTAGTTACTGGTGGAACAAGAGGTATAGGTAAAGCAATAGTTTATGAACTTGCAAAAAATAATTATAATATTGGCTTAAATTTTTTAAAAAATGTTGTAGAAGCAGAGAAAATTAAAAATGATATAGAAGAAAATTATAATGTAAATGTTTTGCTTTTAAAAGGAGACATTTCTAAAATCGAAGATGTTAAAAATATTGTAGATGTTTTTATTGAAAATTTCAAAAATGTTCACCTTCTTGTAAATAACGCTGGAATAACAAAAGATAATTTAATAATAAGAATGAAACTTGAAGATTTTTTAGAAGTTATTAATGTTAATTTAACTGGTCCTTTTTTGATAACAAAAGAGGTTCTTCCTTATATGATTAAAAATAAAGATGGTTCAATTATTAATATTTCATCAATTGTTGGTATATATGGAAATGCTGGACAAGCAAATTACAGTGCATCTAAAGGTGGTTTAATAAGTTTGACTAAAACAATTTCAAAAGAGGTTGCAAGTAGAAATATTAGAGTTAATGCTATTGCTCCAGGGTACATCGAAACAGAGATGACTTTAATTTTAAACGATGATTTAAAAAATAGGATTCTTGAAAAAGTTCCTTTTAAAAGATTTGGTAAACCTGAAGATGTAGCAAAACTTGTAACATTTTTAGCATCTCCTGAATCTTCTTATATAACAGGTCAAGTTTTTATTATTGACGGAGGGTTATCCCTCGGATTTTAAATTTAAGGAGGTAATATATGGCAAAAGAAGAAGTAATGGAAAAATTTAAAAAGGTGTTTGTTGAAAAAACAGGAATTGACTCATTTAATGAAGAGGACAAATTTATTGATGATTTAGGTTTAGATTCTCTCGGTGTTATGGATTTGATAACTGGTTTAGAGGAAGAGTTCAATATTACTGTTCCTGATTCAGATATTCCAAAAATAAAAGATGTGAAAAGTGCATTAGATTATATCTCGTCTAAGATATAAAATGGAAAGAAGAGTTGTTGTAACAGGGATGGGCATTATTTCTCCTCTTGGAAATAATTTAGAGGAGTTTAAAAATAATCTTTTTTCAGGGAAATCAGGTGTTGATAGAATAAAAGCTTTTGATCCAACTGGATTAGATGTTCAGATTGCTGCAGAGGTTAAAGATTTTGATTTAAAAAATTTTGATAAAGAGATAAAAGTTATTGAGCTTAAAAGAATTGATAGATTTTCCCAATTTGCAATAGCAGCATCCTTATCAAGTTATCAAGATTCACTTTTAGATTTAAATAAAGAAGACCCCTATAGAGTCGGTGCTATTGTTGCTTCAGGAATTGGAGGAATCATAAGTTTAGAAGAGGGTATAAGAACAATGATTAATAAAAGTCCAAATCTTGTTTCACCTTACCTTTCTGCAATGATGATACCTAATATGGCTTCGGGATGGGTCTCAATAAAATTGAAAATAAATGGTTATAACTCATGTCCAACAACTGCATGTTCTGCTGGTGCAACTGCTATTGGTGAAGCATATGAAGCAATAAAAAGAGATGATGCAGATATTATTTTTGCTGGTGGTAGCGAAGCATCTATAACACCAATAGGAATAGTTAGTTTTTCACAATCAAAGGCTCTTTCAACAAGAAATGATGAACCTCAGAAGGCATCAAGGCCTTTTGATAAAAAAAGAGATGGATTTGTAATGGGTGAAGGAGCAGGAATTTTAGTTCTTGAAGAACTTGAGCATGCTAAAAAAAGAAATGCAAAAATATATGCAGAAATAATATCTTATGCTCAGACCTCTGATGCATATCACATAACAGCACCTGAACCATCAGGAGGTCCAAGAGCTAAAGCATTAGAAATCGCCTTGAAAAAAGGTAATGTTCCAAAAGATGAAATCGATTATATTAATCCGCATGGAACATCGACACCACTTAATGATAGAATAGAAACCGAAACTATAAAAACAGTTTTTGGTGAAAGAGCATATAAAATACCAATATCCTCAACAAAATCAATGATTGGTCATCTTCTTGGAGCAGCTGGGGCTGTAGAAGCAATTGCAACAATTTTAATGATAAATGAAGGGTTTATTCATCCTACAATAAATCAAGAAGAAAAAGATCCTGAATGTGATCTTGATTATGTACCAAATGTAGGCAGAGAACATAAAATTAGATATGCTTTGTCAAATTCATTTGGTTTTGGAGGAGTTAATACAGCGTTAGTTATAAAATCATTTTCATAATTTTTAAGGGTGGTTCAAATTTATTGCTTTTTTAAGAACCACCCCTTTTTAATTTCTTTAAAAATTTTAGGCTACAATATCTTCTCCCCCATCAACTCTTATAACATTACCTGTCATCCAATATAAATTTTTATTACATAAGCAAGCTATAGCTTTTCCTATATCTTCTGGTGTAGTTAATCTCTTTGATGGATTTTTTAATAAAGCTAAGTCTATTAATTTTTCATTCTCTGGGATTTTTCTTAAAGCAGGTGTATCTGTAACACCAGCTTTTATTGCATTTACATTTATTTTATATGGAGCAAGTTCATAAGCAAGTTGTCTTATATACGCTTCAATTGCTGCTTTTGCTCCAGAAACAGCTCCATAATATGGTAATACTCTATCATCTCCAGAACTTACCATTGCAAATATTCTTCCACCATTTTTAAATAATTTTCTATAAAATATATCTTGAGTCCAATAGATAAGTTGATTTGCCATAACATCAATTGTCATTTCAATCTGTTTTTGAGTTATTGAATTTTCTCTATTCTCATCAATAAACTTTCTTAAACTTCCAAATGCTAATGAGTGCATTAATACAAAAATTGAATTTTCATCATTATCTTCTTTAAATTTTTTTTCTATTTCGTCTAAAATATACTCCCTATTTTTTTGATCTGCTGCATTCAGATTGAAAAATAAAACTTCAACATTATTGCTTTTAATTTTATTAAGCACATCTTCAACTTTTGGTAAATTCTCTTTTCTATCAAAATGTACACCAATTATATTAAAACCAATTTTACTTAATTCAATTGCTGTTGCAGCACCAAATCCACTTGACGATCCTAAAATCAAAGCCCATTCTTTCATACTCACCTCCTGAATAAATGACTCTATTCACTCTTTTTTGTTACAAAAATATTTAATGAGGATAACAGATATTTAATTATTTTAATTATAAGTTAACATATCACATTGCAATAATGAGGTCTCTAAAAAAGTTATCCAGAATATCATTCTTCCGAAAGTAGAAATCTATAATAGTTTACAAAAGTAGGCTGTCTGTTTTTGTAAACATTAAAAAAATTAAATTATATGATATAAATTTTTATTCCAAATCTCTTGAACCAATAAATCTTATTCTTCCAGTTGCAGGAGTTATATAAATAGTTATAACTTTTGGAAGTATAGAGGTCTCTGGAAAAGTTATCCAAAGTATCATTCTATGGAAGTAGTAATCTATATTGCAGATTGGAAAACTGGATTCCCGTTTTTCACGAGAAAGACAAAATAGCGGATTTTCCAGTGATTGACGAAATAGAAAAAATGGATTCCCATTTTCACGAGAATGACAAAA
This sequence comes from bacterium, assembly GCA_012517755.1. Taxonomy (GTDB): domain Bacteria; phylum Caldisericota; class Caldisericia; order B22-G15; family B22-G15; genus JAAYUH01. The sequence goes on from JAAYUH010000211.1 coordinate 4,231, forward strand.
AAAGGAGTTTTCACAGGAATGACAAAAAAAGA
>JAAYUH010000212.1 GCA_012517755.1 bacterium
TAAGTATTATTATTATAGACAATTGTTCTACTGATTCAACTATTGAAAAAGTAAAAGCTTTTATTCAAGAGTATAAAAAAATTTTTAAAGATTTTATACTTATACAAAATTGTAAAAATATAGGTTTTGGAGCAGGAATTAATCAAGGTGCAAATATTAGTAATGGGGAATATTTATTTATTTTAAATCCAGATACAAAGGTAAAAGAAGATAGTTTGATGATTCTTTTGGAGTATGCAATTGAGGATAAAGAATGTGGTGTTTGGGAAGCAAGACAACTTCCATATGAACATCCTAAATTTTACGATTCTTTAACTTTAGAGACTATTTGGTCAACTGGTGCTGCTTTTCTTATTATAAGAAAAGTCTTTGAAGAAATTGGTGGTTTTGATGAAGAATATTTTCTATATGCTGAGGATGTCGATTTAAGTTTTAAAGTAAGAGCAAACGGGTATTGTATAAGATATATACCAGAAGCAGTTATATGGCATTTTACTAAAGACGAAATTAAGAGAAGAGAAAGATTGATTTTATATTCTATAAGAAATAATTTATATTTAAGATGGAAGTTTCTTAATTTCAAGGAAATACTCAAGGGTTATATATTTTTATTTTATTTATTAATTGCTTCTAGAACAGATACAAAATTTAAAAAGATGATTAATCATTCTATATACGAATTACATTCAAAGATGTTTTTTAAAGGAATTTTATATAGATATAAAAATATTAAAAAAAAACTTCAATTTTCATCATTTATATGGAACTTTGAATATGAAAAGCATGGCAGCGAAAAATATGGTAGATGGTCTTTTGGATACAATTTACCTAATCAGGAACCAAAGATTTCTATTCTTTTATTTATTCCAAAGTTAGATGTATTAAATAATTTTCTTTTAAAGGATACAATCCAATCTATATATAATCAAACTTATAAAAATTGGAATATACTCCTTTTAAGTAAAAAAGAAGTAATTCCTTATTTAAATTTATATTTAAAGGGTGATAAAAAAATAATAGAAATTTTATTACCTTCATTAAAAGATAATTTATCCTATGAAATTTTACAGGAAGCATTTGGTTATTTAGATGGAGCTTTTTTGATAATTATAGATAATAAAATAATTCTTTACAATACATATTTTGATATGCTTCTTTGTTCATTAAATAATTCTGTAGAAAGAAAAATTCTTTATTCTATGGGTCTTTCATCAAAAATAAATTTTGTAGAAGGAAAAGGAGAAAGATATCTTTATAACTCCTTAAAAACATTAGATATACCCCCTATATTTTTAAATAAATCTATAGATACAGATTTACTTATCTCATTTAAATCCATTCAAGATTTCCCTTTTTTATTGGACAAAAGTTCATTATCTTTAGAATCTTTTGGAATCAAAATTCATAAAATAGATATTAATTCTATTTACAAAGTTAACTATGTTAGTTTTGAAAAAAGGGATTGTATGTTTTAAATGAAAATTTTAAATGAAGTTGAAATTTCTGTTATTCTACCGACTTATAATAGAGCTAATTTAATATCTCGTGCTATAACTAGTGTTATAAATCAAACCTATCAGAAATTTCAACTTATCATTGTAGATGATGATTCTATAGATAATACAGAAATGATTATAAAAGAATATAATAATCCAAAAATATGTTATTTAAAACATCCATATAATATGGGTCCAGCAGAAGCAAGAAATACAGGAATTAAATATGCAAGAAGTAATTATTTAGCTTTTATAGATAGTGATGATAAATGGTTTCCAGAAAAACTGGAAAAACAATTAGAGGTTTTTTTGAAATATTCTTATAATAATTTAGGCATAGTTTACTCAGATATGATAAGAGTTGATAAAGATAATAGAGAAATATATTGGAGAAGTCCAGATTTTAAACTTGAAGTTAAAGATCTTTATAAAAAATCTTTAAACTATGAAGTTGAAAATATAGGTATTTCAACAGCAATGATAAGAAAAGAATGCTTGGAAAAAATAGGATATTTCGATCCTAATTTAAAAAGATTAATAGATCTTGAACTTTTTATAAGACTTTCTAAGTATTTTAATTTTTATCATTTAGAGATTCCTCTAATTTATTACTATGAAACTGAAAGTGGTGTATCTTCTTCTATAATTAACTTAATAAATGCTAGAAAATATATTTTAAATAAATATTTTGAAGATATATCCACAGACAAGAAAATATTGAGCAATCATTATTTTCTTATAGGTTTTGCCTTATATCAGGATAATAATGTTAAAGAAAGCAAAAAATATTTAGATAAATCTATTATTACTTATCCTTCGAATTTAAAAAATACTTTTAGATCTCTGCTTATCATTACAACAAATGGAAAATTATATAATTTTTTATCTGTTATAAAGAGGAAAATCATTCAGTTTATATCTATAGTAAAATATGGTTTTTATATTTTAAGAAAAAAAGGCATTAAAGTATTTTTAATTAAGATATCCAAATTTTTTACAAAAAATAAAAATTCATGATTTCTATAATAATACCTAATCTTAATGGTGAGAAATTTTTAAAGGACTGTTTTGATTCTATTAAAAATCAAGAAATTGATGAAGAATTTGAAATCATAATCGTTGATAATGGCTCAAAGGATAAATCAGAAGAAATAGTGAGAAATAACTATCCAGAAGTCAGGTTTATTAAACTTGATAAAAATTATGGATTTGCAAGAGCAGTTAATATAGGAATAAAAAACTCAAAAGGTGAATATATTGTTTTACTTAATAATGATACGCTCTTGGATAAAAACTTTTTAAAGAATTTAAAGAAATCTCTTGATAATAATCCAGAAGTAGGTTTTTGTGCATCCAGAATATTGATGATGAATGACAAAAACTTAATTTATGGTGTAGGTGATATTTATAAAAACAATGGAACTGCAGAACTTAGAGGATATGGAAAACCCAAAAATTTATATAAGAAAAAGGAGTTTGTTTTTGGTGCTTGTGCTGCTGCTTCAATTTATAGAAAGGAATTATTTGAAAAAATTGGCTTATTTGATGAAGATTTTTTTGCTTATTATGAAGATGTGGATTTAGATTGGAGATCTCAACTTTTTGGTTTTAAATGTTTATATGTACCTGAAGCAATTGTTTACCATTATGGAAGTTCAACATTTGGAAATTTTAGTGATTTTAAAATTTACTATGGAACAAGAAATATACTCCTCGTTCTATTTAAAGATGTTCCAGATTTTTTTATCAAAAAATATTTTTTAAACATTCTATTCATTCAAATAGGTCGTTTAATATTTTTTACTTTAAAGGGAAAGTTTTTTCCAACAATAAGAGGTATAATGGATGCTTTTAAAATGAGAAATTTAATGAAAGAAAAGAGAAAGGAAATATATAAAAATATAAAAGTTAGTAATGAGTATATCGAATCTCTTATAACAAAAATCACTTTTAAAGATTATTTTAAAAAATTTAAATTAAAATTAAAAGAAAAATGAATATTTTAAAAGATATTTCAATAATTTTTATAAATTACAATTCAAAAGAGGTATTAAAAAGATCCATAATAAGTATTAAGAAATTTTATGATGAAGAATTGGGAATAATAATTTTTAATAATTCAAAAAAAGAAGATTTAAACGAACTTAAAGATATATATAAAAATATCAAAATTATTGTATCAGATAAGAATGTTGGTTTCACAAAAGGGTGTAATATCGGAGTTAAAAATGCAAACGGAAAATATGTTCTATTGTTAAACCCTGATGTCATATTTATAAATGATTTTTTAAAAGATGGGGTAGAATTTCTTGAAAATAATAGAGATGTTTCAGCAGTTGGATTTAAAATACTAAACCCTGATAAATCAATTCAAAAAGAATCTTTGAGAAATACACCTACACCGCTTAATACCTTATTAAGATTTTTAGGTCTTGATAAATTCATAAAATTATCAAAACCTTATTACGATGAAAATTATGAAAAAGTTCATGAAGCAGAAATATTATCAGGGGCATGTATGCTTATTAAAAAAGAAGCCTTTTTGGATATAGGTGGTTTTGATGAATCCTTCTTTTTATATGGTGATGATATAGATTTATGTATTAGATTAAGAAAAAATGGTTATAAATTGTATTATTTACCAATTGAAAGTGTTATTCATTATAAAGGTGGCAGTTTAAATAAATTTTCTTTAAAAAGAGTATATTTATCGCATAGAGCAATGTTTTTATTCATAAAAAAATATTATTCTAAAAATCCTTTGTTTTTCTTTATTCTTTCATTAGGTGTATTTATAAGATTTTTAATTTTCGTATTCATATCTTTAATAACATATATATTTATGTGATTAATTCTCTCTTATCTTATTTATATTTTTTTTTCAATTACTTGTTTTAAATCATGCAAATGTTCATGAATTGTCTTCCAAATTATATCTAATTTTATCCTGAAGTTACTTTTTTAATTATCATAAATAAAATGTATAAATCAAGTAGTGGTGAATCTAATAAAAGAAGATTTTGTAAATTTCTATAAAACAAAAGAGGAAACTTTATCAATAATAGAAAATATTTTTGAAAATCCTCCTTTTTATAAAAATAGAATAGAAACTGGATATAAATTGATTAAAGAAGTTTATAACTGGAAAAATTTATCAGATATTTATCCCTCAATTTTAACTAAATAATGTCTTCTTCAAGGTTTTTATATAATATAGTAAATTTATCTTTTAAAAATGGAATATCATCTTTCACTGTTTTCCAAATCTTTTACAAAAGTTTCAATATCCTCTATGGCAGTAATTACATCTTCAATATAATCAAGAACCTCTCTTTTCATATTTTTATTAATTCATTCAAAATATGTTTTCCAATTCTTCGTTTTAAGGTATCCTTTATTACAAGGTCTACTTTGATTCCCAATTTTTTACTTAAATAATTTTCTATTTCAATAAACTTTAAAAGTGAAATTGGTTCTTCAATTTCTACAAGAATATCAATATCACTATCTTTATTCTCTTCACCTCTAATATAGGAACCAAAAATTCCAATAATTTTTAAACCGTAAATTTTGTATAAAACATTTTTTTCTTTTATGAGAGATTTCTTTATATCATCTAATTTTTTTATCTGATTTTTTCTAATCTTACTTAAATTCATTTTTTAATCCTCATAATTATTTTATCAAAATAAAAGGTATTCTTCAACTTAATTTAGGTTTTTTAAAATTTCTTTTTACAGAAATTCAAAAAAATATTTTCTTTATTGTTATAAAGATAATGTATAAATCAAGAAGTGGTGACCAGGTTGAAATATAAATCAAATCATATTTAATTTTTTCTTCTGGAGTTGTGTCATATTTTCCTACTATTTGTGCAAGTCCAGTGATTCCTGGTTTTAATCTCACTCTGTAAATAAAGTGAGGAATTTTTTTCTCAATCTCTTCAAAAAATTCAGGCCTTTCTGGTCTTGGTCCAA
>JAAYUH010000213.1 GCA_012517755.1 bacterium
TGTAATATCTTTTTTAAATCAGAAAAAGTAAAAATTTTTTTCTGAAATTTTTGAAGAATCTTTACAATCTCATATTTTTTCATATATACAACATCCTTAGCAAAATTGTATAGTATTTTTCACCCATTTGCAATAAATTATGTAGAGGTCTCTGAAAAAGTCATCCAAATTGTTATTCCTGCGAAAATAGAAATCTATATTATAAATAAAAATGTTGGATTCCCGTTTTCACGGGAATGACAAAATAGAATATTTTTTAGTGTACAGGGGGATCAGGTATTTTTTATACTAAAATAAAAAATAAGAATATTATTTAAAAAACAAATAAATTATTATATTTGAATATTCTAAGTAATTATGATTTAATAATACATATGTTATAATATTTATGTGAATAAATTATTAAATACAGATGAGTTGATATATGAAATAGAAAAATTAAATTTAAACCTCTCTAAAACACAAAAGATTTTAAAAAAAACCGAAGATAAATATAAAAATTTATTAGAAAGATCATCTGATATAATTTTTGTACATCAAAATGGAAAAATAGTTTTAGCTTCTAAAGGTTGCTTGAAATTACTTGGTGCCAAAAATCAAAAAGAATTAATTGGTAAAGATTTATTAAATGATATTGTTCATCCAGATTATAGAGATGTAGTAAAAAAAAGAGACGACAATGTTTATAAAAATAAAAAAGAGGCTAGCTTCCTCGAAGAAAAATTAATTAAATTAAATGGGGATATATTAGATGTGGATGTATGTCCCGTGCCATATACTTATAAAGGTAAACCTGCTATTAAAGTTTATGCACGTGATATTACAAAGAAGAAGAAAAATGAACTTGAAAATAAATTGAATTATCTTAAGATGAAAAATTTAACTGATTATTTTCAAATGATTTTAGAAGATGAAAGATCTAGAATTTCACAAGAAATACATGATGATTTAGGACAAACATTGATTATGTTAAAACTCAATTTACAAAATTTACAAAATGAATTGAATCAAATTGATAAAAATAATATATTTAATGATAAAATATCTAAAATTATATTTTTATCTGACTCAATAAATCAAAAATTAAAAGATATTTCATATCAATTGAGACCGCCAATATTAGATCATTTAGGTCTAATTTCTGCTATAAAATGGCAGGTTGAAGAGTTTGAAAAATTATCAGGTATAAAATGTTCATTAAAAACAAGTTCAGCAAAATTAAAATTAAAAAAAGATGTATCTACTACAATATTTAGAGTCTTTCAAGAAGCTTTGAATAATATATATAAACATTCAAAAGCAACGAAAGTAAATATAATAATTAAGAAATATGAAAATTATTTATTGTTTAAAATAAAAGATAATGGTGTAGGAATAAAAATAGACAAAATTAATAAGTTAACATCTTTAGGAATATTAAGCATGAAAGAGAGAATTGTAAGTATTAATGGTTATTTTAATATTATTAATAACAAAAATAATGGAACAGTTATCAATATTAAAATTCCTACAAGTGAAAAATATAATAAAAATATAAAGAAAAAAAGGATGTAAGATGATTGAAATTTTATTAGCAGATGACCATTTGATAGTTAGAGAAGGTATTAAAAGTATTTTAAGAAAATATACTAATATATTAATAAAAAAAGAAGTAGATAATGGAGAAAATGTTATAAGGGAATTAAAAAGAGAAAAATATGATATTTTAATTTTAGATATTTCATTGCCAAAGATGAATGGCATTGAAGTCTTAGAAGAAATAAGAAGGAAAAATTTTAATATAAAAGTGTTAATTCTTAGTATACATAAGCAAAGAGATTATATTATAAGATGTTTTGAGTTAGGTGCATCTGGCTACCTTACAAAAGACATCCTTGCTAATGAATTAATTAATGCTATTTATAGTATATATAATGGAAAAAAATATATTTCAAATGATATTATACAAGAAATAACCGATATTTTTGATTTTATAAATCACTCATCTAAAAAATTATCCAATAGAGAATATCAAATTTTAATTATGATAGCTCAAGGTAAACATATTAAAGAAATATCAAAAGATTTAAATATAAATGAAAAAACAGTAAGTACATATCGTCAACGTATTTTAAAAAAATTGAATCTTAAAAATAATGCAGAAATAATATATTATTGTATAAAAAACAATATAATTAATATTAATTTATATATGTAAGATTTATCTTACATATTCATAATTATTCACTGACTTGACATTTTTATATTTTATATTATTAACATTTATGAGGTGTAAAGATGGTGAACAATAATGTAGTTAGATTAATAAGTCCAAGGAATGTTGCTAAAACTGATGGTACATGGTCTCAGGGTGTCCGAAAGAATAATTTTATATTTATTTCAGGACAGGTACCTTTAGATTTTGAAGGCAATATTATTGGAAAAAGCAATTTTGAATTACAAGCAAAACAGGCGCTTGATAATTTTATAAGTGTATTAGATGAATTGGGTGGTAAACAAGAAAACATTATGATGATAACAGTTTTTTTAACAAATATGAAATATAGGCCCCTTTTTGCAAAAATACGTGAGAATTATTTCAAAAAAAATCCACCAGCAAGTACAGTTGTCGAAGTTACTAGACTTTTTATGGAAGAAATACTAATTGAAATTAATGGAATTGCTTTTTTATAAAATTTTTAAATTAAATTCAAAAAATAAGGAGGTTTTTTATGTCAACAAAAATTATTGATCTTTCAATGGTTGTTGAATCCGACCCAAGCCCTATAATGAATGTTAAAATCACAAATTTACCACATGAGTATGGTGCTCAAGAGGATTCAAAGCATTATGGAATTAATCCAAAGGATTGGCCATTCCCAGGAAAAGCTTGGGCTGATGATTTTATTGAAATGACAACACATGCTGGCACACACCTCGATGCTCCATGGCATATGACTCCGGTATCAGAAGGCAAAAAGGCTAAAACTATAGATGAATGGCCTTTAGAGTGGTGCTATGGTGATGGTGTTGTTGTTGATATTAGAGATTTACCTGATGGTTATCAATTAAAAGCAGATGAATTAAAAGAACGTTTGTCTAAAATAAAATATTCTTTAAAGCCATTTGATATTTTTTTAGTTATGACTGGTAATGATAAATTATGGGGAAAACCAGAATATTTAAATCATGGAGGCCATCTATCTCCTGAAGCACTTGAATGGGTGTTAGATCAAGGAGTTAAAGCTGTTGGTACTGATGCATGGAGTTTTGATATCTCATATGATGCATGGTCAAAGAATTATAAAGAACATGGTAATGATCCGAAATATTTATGGCCTTGTCATTTAGTGGCAATAAAAAAAGAGTATGCTCATTACGAAAAATTAACTAATCTTGACAAATTACCTTCTTATGGATTTAAATTTTTTGGTTTCCCGATTAAATTTTATAAGGGAAGTGCTGGTTTTGTTAGCGCAGTTGCATTTGTTAATGAATAAGATAATTATAATTAAAATTTTTATTAGATTCTTTTGATTATGAAAATATTACTAAAAGATATTGAATTAATTGCAACTTTTAATGAAAATTTAGATGAAATAAAAAATGGTTGGATTTTAATAGAAAATAATATAATAAAAAATTTAGGCAAAATGGATAATCTTGCAGAACTAAAAACAGACAAAATTATAGATTGTAAAAATATGATTATAATGCCTGGTTTTGTAAATACACATTCACATTTTTATCAATCACTTTTCAGAGCTTTACCAGAAGTACAAAATGCTAAACTTTTTGATTGGCTATCTTTTTTATATAAAAAATGGGAAAATATTGATGAAGAATCTATAAAAATTTCATCAGTTGTTTCAACTCTTGAATTAATGAAAAGTGGTGTTACTACTACTGTTGATCATTTATATTTATTTCCTAAAAATCATCCATTTATATTAGATTCTGAAATAGAAGGAGTTCTTATGACAGGAATACGTTTTTATATAATTCGTGGTAGTATGTGTGTATCAAAAGAAAGCGGTGGTCTCCCGTTAAAGTCTGTTGTTCAAAATATTGACGAGATACTAAAAGATTATGAAAGGGTAATGCAATTATATAATAAAACTAATCCATATTCTATGCTAAGAGTTGCCCTAGGTCCTTGTTCTATATTCACTGTTAATACAGATCTTTTAAGAGAAACATTAAATTTTGCTAATAGGAACAACTTATTATTGCATATGCATCTTTGTGAAACTAAAGATGAATATGAATATTGTTTATCTAAATATAATTTAAAACCAATTGATTATATGGAAGAGATTGGTTGGTTAAATAATAAAGTTTGGTTTGCTCATCTTGTTCATATTAATGATGACGATATTGAAAAATTATCTAGAGCGGGCATTGGTTTCGCTCATTGTCCTACTGCAAATATGAGATTGGGAGATGGCATATCTCCTGTATTCAAAATGAAAAATTCATCAATTAATATCGGACTTGGTGTTGATGGAAGTGCCTCAAATGATACAAATAATTTTCTTCACGAGATAAGACATGCGATGCTTTTACAAAGAGTAAAATTTGGTGCAGATTCTATATCTCCAAAAGAAGCTCTTTATTTTGGAACAGTTGGTGGTGCTAAAGTTCTTAAACTAGATCATGAGATTGGTTCAATTGAGCAAGGGAAAGCTGCAGATATTATAGGGTTTAAACTTAATCGTCTCGAATTTGCTGGTGCTCTAACAGATCCAATAAATTCAATTGTTTTTTGTGATTCAAAAAATGTTGATTTTTCAATGATAAATGGCAAAATTATAATTGAAAATGGAAATTTTATTAATATAGATCCTGAATATTTTATAGATAAACAAAATCAAATTTCTAAAAGATTAATTCAATTAAATTAAAAATTAATATATTTATATAAAATTGGAAGGAGGTGATAAGTTTCCTGTTAAAAAATTTTAAATATTTAATAAGAAAAAGGAGGAAAATCATGAAAAATTTAAAAACAGTGTTAATAGTAATATTAATGCTAATTTTTTTCAGTGGATGTGCAAAAAAGGAAGTAGAAGAAAAGCCTACACTTAAGATGGCTGCGATATATGTTGGTACTATTCAAGATGGTGATTGGACCACATTGGGTTATATTGCACTTCAAGAAGTAGGTAAAAAATATAATATTGAGACTTCCTATTCACAAAAAGTATCAGTAGCTGATGCTGAACAAGTCATGAAAGAATATATCGCAAAGGGTTATAATATTATTTTTGCAGATAGTGCTGAATATGTTAATCCTGTAGATAATATTGCTGATCAATACCCAAATGTTAGCTTTATCTCATATGCTGAAGAGCAGCCTAAAAATCCAAAGCCAAATATTTGGTATATTAATAGAAATTATTATAGCGGTGCATATGTTTTAGGTGCTTTGGCTGCACTAACAACTAAGACAGGTAAGATTGGTTTCATTGGTGCACTTGATCTTCCTTTTTTAAGAGGACAGATTAATGCAATAAAACAAGCTATCAAAGATTTAGGTTTAAATACACAATTTGATTATGTATTTGTTGGCAGTTTTGACGATCCAGTAAAAGCTAAACAAGCTGCAGAAAGTTTTATTTCTAAAGGTGTTGATGTATTAATAAATGTAGTTAATTTAGGTATTTATGGTATTTTTCAAGCTGCTAAAGAAGCTGAAACTTCAGTTTATGTTACATGTATGTATACAGATAAAGGTGATTTAGCGCCTGACAATTTTCTTACAGCTGATTTATTTAATTTTACACCCACTCTAGATTATATCGTTGGGGAAATTGTTAAGGGTACTAAAGGTGGTTATACATTTATGGAATTTGGGGAGAACAAGGCAAGATATCCTCGTTTCCCAATTTCTAATGTTACAGATGATATTAATAATAGAGTTAAACAGATTGCGGATGATGTAGCATCCGGAAAGATTCAAGTTACTGTAAATATGGATACTATTAATCCATAAAATAAAAAATTGGGAGATAAAATAATAGGAGGGTTTATCCCTCCTATTATTTTATATAGAATAAAATGAATGATAAAAATTTTGTTGAATTAAAAAATATAAGAAAAGTATTCAAAACTGTTATTGCCTTAGATGATGTTAATTTTTCTGTTATAAAGAGCGAGATTCATGGTCTTCTCGGAGAAAATGGCGCAGGTAAAAGTACTTTAATGAATATATTGTATGGTTTATATTCACCAGACAAAGGTGAGATATATATTGAAGGAAATAAAGTTAAAATAAACTCTCCTTATGATTCTATAAAATTAGAAATTGGAATGGTCCATCAAGTTTCAACCTTAGTACCTCAATTTAATGCTATTGAAAATATAATTTTAGGTACCAGTGAAGATAAGTATAGATTAAAAATCGAAGAAGAAAAAGAAAAAATAATAAAACTTTCAAAAGAACTTGGATTGGAGTTTCCATTGGATGTAAAAGTAAAAGATTTATCTGCTGGGTTAAAACAAAAAATTGAAATAGTAAGAGCTATTTATAGAGGAGCAAAACTTTTGATTCTTGATGAGCCAACAACATCTCTTGTTGAAAGTGAATTTAAGGATTTATTAAGGACATTAAAATCATTAGTTAAAAAAGGTGTAACAATAATATTTATTACACATAAAATGAGGGAAGTTGTTGAGGCATGTGATAGAGTCACAATATTAAGAAGAGGAAAAGTTCAGGGCACTTTGAACAAAGAAAATATGACTACTGAAAATATAGTAAAAATGATGTTCATTGAAAAAGATATTAAAGTTACAGAAAGTGCACTTCCAAAAGTTGAATTACCAGAAACCAAAAAAAGTCCAAAACCAATTCTTGAATTGAAAGATGTTTTTGTTGAACCAACAGAAAGAAGTATTGGATTAAGAAATATCTCTTTTGAGTTATATGGAGGTGAGATATTAGGAGTAGCTGCAGTCTCTGGAAATGGTGAAAAAGATTTAGCAGAAGCCATTATCTATCCTAAAAAACTAAATCAGGGTGAGATATATATTGATGGAGAAAAAATAAATGGTTTATCAACTCTTCAAGTTTTTTCAAAAGGTGTATTTTATACACCAGAGGATAGAATAAAAGAGGGTATATTGCCTGATGGTAATTTAAAAGAAAATATTTTACTTGGACATCACTCAGAAGATAGATTTTTAGATAGAAAAACATTTATAAAATGGGATGAAGTAAGAGAAACTACAGTAGATACAATGAAAAAATTCAATGTTTATGCACCAAGCGAAGAGATAATAATTAGAAGATTATCTGGTGGAAATATTCAGAAGATAATAATGGGAAGAGCCTTTGTAAATCCAATAAAACTTCTTGTTACTCATAATCCAACTTCAGGTCTTGATGTTTCAACAGTTGAATTTATTTTTGAAAAACTTGTTGAAACAAGAGGTAATGGAAGTGCAGTTTTATGGATTGGAGAAGATCTTGATGAATTGATGATACTAAGTGATAGAATCATTGTGCTTTATAAAGGTGAATTACAGGGTATATTCAATAGAGATGAATTTGATAAATATAGGATTGGATTACTAATGATAGGAGGAAGTTTATGCTAAAAAAATATAGTTTAAATTTTAAAAATATTTTGTTAAAGGTTTTGAATAGTTCTTCTTCACTTTTTATTTCTATTTTTATATCAGTTATTTTCTTTTCAATAATAATTTCTTTATTAGGTTATAATGTATTTCAAGCTCTTAATACACTTATTTTTACTTCCTTCAGTTCTTATTTCAGTTTTTGTTCTACTATTATTAAAACAATACCTATTCTTTTTTTAAGTTATGCTTATGCTATACCCTCGATGGTGCAATTTTTCAATATAGGTAGTTTTGGTCAAATGATTTTTAGTGGTACAGTCGTAACTGTATTTTCCCTTTTTTTAGGTAATTTGGAATCTTTTATTTTAATCCCTATACTTATAATTATTGGAATATTTTCAGGTGGAATTTATGCTCTTATAGCTGCAATTCTAAAAATTAAAAATAATATTGATCCTATAATATCAACAATTATGCTTAATTTTATATCTGAACAATTTCTATATTATATTGCTGGGCATCCTTATTTTGCAGATCCTATTGCGGGTCATCCTACAACAAGATCAATCCCTAAAAATGCATTATTAGGGTTTTATAATGGAATCCCTTATTCTTTGATATTTGCTCTTATTTCTATTTTTTTTATATACTTTTTTGTACAAAGAAGTAAAAAAGGATACGAACTATTAGCAGTTGGACGTAATATAAATGCTTCAAATATCTTTGGTATCAATATTAATAATTCAATATTATGGGCATTCTTTTTAGGTGGTTGTTTTTCAGGTCTTGCAGGTACTTTGGAGATAATCAATATAAATGGAAAATTGATAGCAGGTTTCGCAAGTACTAATGGTATACAGTTAGGTTTATTTGGTACACTAGCAGCTCTTATAGCAGGTAGTATAAATCCTATAGCTTTATTCATATCTGCTTTTTTTATGTCCGTTCTAATGATAGGAGCAAATGCACTTCAAAGAACAATGGGCATATCTGTTTTTATAGTATTTATATGCCAAGCTTTAATAGTTATTAGTATTGTTACAATAAGAGAAATTTTTAAAAAAAGGAGATAAAGATGCAAATTATAAACGAACTTTTAAGACAGATTATATCTTATACAACAATTTATTCTTTAATAACACTTGGTATTATAATTCAAGGTCGTGTTGGTATATTTAATATAGCAGGTGATGGTATAATGTTAGCTTCTGCATCAATAAGTTTTGCAATAGCTTATTTTACAAATAATTGGTTATTAGGTTTTATTATAGGTTTCTTAATGGGAGGGGTATTTGGTTTATTATTCTCATTCATTCATGAAAAATTTAAAGTTAATCAATTTGTTCTCGGTTTATGTTTTATAATTTTAGGTACAGGTTTATCAGATTTTTTATACGAAATTTTAATTGGTATTAGATTAACAACACCAATCGCTCCAAATGTCCCAATAATTAAATTACCTATTATCAATAAAATTCCAATTTTATCAGCTTTTTTAAATCAAAATCCAATCGTTTATTTTATGTATTTCATTGTTATTTTATCTTGGTGGTTTTTTTATAAAACAAAAATTGGCTTAGAAACAAGAGGTATTGGAGAAAACCCTAAAGCAATTGATGTTCTTGGAATTAATGTTATTTTAAGAAGATATGTTGCAATAATAATTGGATCATCATTAATTGGTTTAGCAGGGGCATATCTTCCACTCATAATTACTGGAACATATTCTGCAGGAATAGATGGTGGGAGAGGTACTATGGCTATTGGTATTGCAATATTTTCTTCTTGGAAACCACAAAGAGTAATTATTTCAAGTTTCTTGTTTGCAACCATTGAGGTTATGGTATTTCAACTTCAATTAATTTCAAAAAATATACCATCACAATTTGTTCTTATGCTTCCTTTCATTTCAGTACTATTAATTATGATGTTTTTACGTGGAAGACTTGAATATCCAGCTTCGATAGGTCAACCTTATAGTAGAGAATAAGATAAGTATATAATCTAAATTCCCAATATTTTATGTTAATCAAATGATTATTTTCTCATTATTGACTCACCATTTTTTGGATACTTATAATTTAAATTATTGAAATTTAATAATAAATTTTAATAGATCCAGCTTCTGTTGGAAAACCTTATAGTAGAGAATGATTAAGAAATAAATTTTATTTTATCTCCCTTTTTTAATTTTGTTATATGAATTAAACTTTTCCCTTTTCTTAAAGGATAAATATATTTTCCTCTCCTTTCTACCTTACCTATAAAATATAAATTCAA
>JAAYUH010000214.1 GCA_012517755.1 bacterium
AACTCTTATGATGCAAGAACTTACTTTATTCCAGAAGTATCATTTAATGATTCATTTTTTAAATGGAATGGAGGATATATTGAGCCATCAATCGCAAGTGGTTCAGGAGATATTACAAAAGTATATGTAGACGGCTCTTTAGCCTTAAGGGATACAAGAATTTCAACCATAAACGCATCTCTTGGTAATGTCAATAGTATTCTTTCTTATGTTAATACATCAACATATTATGATGCTTCATTAAATGCTAAAGTAGACAAACCACTCTTTGATTCATCAATTGGAAATTTGACATCAAGATTAAATACAACTGATTCCTCTGTGAATAGAAAAGCTGATAAAAATGCCACGATAAGTTATAAAACAAGTACTTATACGCTTTCATCAGCCGACAATAATTTCATTATTGAAGCATCCGGGACTTTTTCGATATATCTGCCTACTAACCTTGATATAGGTTTTCAATCCTTGATTATGAATGTTGGTGGTGGAACGATTACTCTGAATCCCTCTACAGGAGCCTCATTTTTATCTAGAGATAGCAGCAATGATTTAAGAAAACCATTTAGTGGGGCAACAGTGTATAAAAGGAATGCCTCACAATGGGTTGCTATGGGGGATCTTACTTAAAATAATATAATCAAATGTTTTTTCAGCATCACGGTTCATCTCAAGTAAAACAGCCCTCAATTTCAGCACCTTCATATTCATTGTCGGTTGACAGAAATGTATTTAGTTTTGATTATTTGCCAGTTATATGTTATCCTGCTGATGGAGTATGCACAGTTACCGCAACATCTGGAATGAACTGGTCAGCCGCTTTGAATAGCAATGCTTTTACATTAAATGGTACAAGAGGACCGACTACTGTAAATGGTAGTGGTAATGGGTCATTTACAGTAGGAGCCTATGGGAAGAATAGTATTGCTGAAGGGATAATAACGATAACATCATTGGCGCCGACAGTAATAGTATATGCTGATAGATATTGTATGGCATCATCTTAAAAATAAAAAGGAGAATGGCATATTTAACTTATAATGGAAAATACTTAAGGGATAACGGGAAGATGCTCACATTATCCATTGCCCCACCTGATAGCGTTTCTACGGATGTGTCAGAAATAAGTTTTGATGGCACCGGTGCATCTCTCGATCAAGAGTGGGTTCAAGTTTATTCTTCGGGAACCTGGACAAGATCATTAGTTAATACCGGAGATGGTACAGCCTGGATTACTTCTGCTTTGCCATCCTCTGGTGCGAGCTATGATACCTGCACAGTTTCAGTTCAAAGTGGTTATGAAGGACTAGGAAGAAGCTGCATATTAAGATTTACTGTAGGTTCTGCAACGGCAGATGTAACTATTCAGCAATACGGTTATGTATAAAATATATATAAAAAATAACCTTTGAAATGTCAGGTACTATAGGTTCACAGGGTGTTGTTGGTTCACAAGGATATGCTGGAATTCAAGGGGCAATTGGAGTTCAAGGAGCTATAGGAATACAAGGTAGAATAGGTGCTCAGGGGATTACAGGTAGCCAAGGGATTTTGGGCTCA
>JAAYUH010000215.1 GCA_012517755.1 bacterium
GGTGCCGGGACCGGGACTTGAACCCGGACGGATCTCTCCATACGCACCTCAAACGTACGCGTCTGCCAATTCCGCCATCCCGGCATTAAAAAAATTATTATACTTCCAAAATGGTTAAAATCAAGGATAAAACACCAAATGTTATTGAACCAACCATTGCAATTCTGTTTAAAATTAAATCTCTCTTTTTTGTTAAATGAAAAAGGTGTGCTCCTCCTGATATAGCTCCAAGTCCTGCTCCTTTAGGAGTTTGGAAAAGTATACTAACAATTACAACTATTGAAACTATCAATTGAATAAAAAGCAAAAGTTCTTTCACTTTTTTTCCTCCTTTTTAAAGACAAAATTATCATCTTCAAAATCTATCAAAATCCTATCGTTCTCTTTAAACTCACCATCTAAAATTTTTTTTGCTATCATATTCTCAATCTCTCTCTGTATTGTTCTTCTTAAAGGTCTTGCTCCAAAAAGCGGGTCAAAACCAATTTCAGCAATCTTCTCAATTGCTTTATCACTTATTTCAAGTTCCATTTTCTGAGCTCTCAAAGTTCTTCTAACTCTTTCAATCAGCAAATTAACTATATCTTTAATTTGATCTTTTGTCAACTTATGAAACACTATAATTTCATCAATCCTGTTCAAAAATTCTGGCCTAAATTTATATTTTAGTAGTTCCATTATCTCATCTTTTGCTTTCTCAAAATTCTCTTTATCATCTGGATCAACTTTAAGTAAAAGTTCACTACCAAGATTCGATGTCATAATTATTATTGTATTTTTAAAATCAACAACTCTTCCTTTTGAATCAGTTAATCTCCCATCATCAAGAATTTGAAGGAGTATATTGAAAATATCTGGGTGAGCCTTTTCTATCTCATCAAGAAGGATAACAGAATACGGTCTTCTTCTAATTGCCTCTGTAAGTTGACCACCTTCTTCATACCCAACATATCCAGGAGGTGCTCCAATAAATCTCGATACAGTGTGTTTTTCCATATATTCACTCATATCAAATCTTATCATTGCATCTTCATCACCAAACAGAAATTCTGCAAGGGTTTTTGCGAGTTCAGTTTTACCAACTCCTGTTGGTCCAAGAAATAGAAATGAACCTATTGGTTTGTTTGGCTCTTTAAGACCTGCTCTTGCTCTCCTAATTGCTTCGGATACTGCTTTAATTGCTTCATCTTGGCCTACAATTCTTTTATGGAGATGTTCTTCCATATCTCTTAATTTTTTTATTTCTTCTTCAACAAGCTTTGATACTGGTATTCCAGTCCATTCAGATACAATCTCTGCAATATCTTCACCTGTTATTACAGGAACTGGAGAACCTTTTTCTTTTTCAATATTCTTTTTTTCTTCTTCAAGTTTTTTCTTCAAATCTTCTTCAATTTTTTTCAGTTTAGCTGCTTTCTCATAATCCTCTGCTTTTATACTCACCTCTTTTTCCCTAATAACTTTTTTCAATTCATCTTCAAGCTTTTTAATATCATCTGGTTCCTTTTTCTCTTCAAATTTAACTTTCGAGGCTGCTTCATCAATTAAATCAATTGCTTTATCTGGTAAAAATCTATCTGTTATATATTTTTCCGAAAGAACTGCTGCTTCATAAATAGCATCATCAGAAATTTTCACTCTATGATATGCTTCATACTTATCCCTTAAACCCTTTAAAATTTCTATCGTTTCATCAACTGTTGGTTCTGAAATAAGTACTGGTTGAAATCTTCTCTCAAGAGCAGGATCTTTTTCAATATATTTTCTATATTCATTTATTGTTGTTGCGCCAATACATTGCAACTCTCCTCTTGCTAAAGCTGGTTTAAGAATGTTTGATGCATCAACTGCTCCTTCTGCTCCACCTGCACCAACAAGTGTGTGAAGCTCATCTATAAAAAGAATAATCTCGCCCTCACTATCTCTTATCTCATCAATAATCTTCTTTAATCTATCTTCAAATTCTCCTCTATATTTTGTTCCAGCAATAATCGCTGGAAGATCAAGAGATACAACCCTTTTATCTCTCAAAGATTCAGGAACTTTACCTTGAATTATTCTCTGGGCAATCCCCTCAACAATTGCAGTCTTTCCAACGCCGGGTTCTCCAATAAGAACAGGATTATTTTTTGTTCTTCTTGACAAAATTCTAAGCGTTCTTAAAATTTCTTTGTCTCTTCCAATTACTGGGTCCAATTTTCCCTCTTTTGCGAGTTTAGTTAAATCTCTACTGAAGTTGTCAAGAGTTGGAGTTTTTGAATATTTTTTCTCTTTTTTGATTTTTTCTTTCTTTTCAAGGAAAGAGAGTATCTTATCTTTTGTTATACCTTTTTGTTTTAAAATTTTTCCAGCAATGCCTTCACCTTCGTCAATAAGACCCAATAAAATATGCTCGGATCCTATATATTCAGAGCCTAAATCATTTGCGTTTTTTTGAGCATATTCAAAAACTCTTTTAACTCTTGGTGAAAGAGATACCTTTTCAGCTCCAGTTTTTTTCTTTTTCATATACGATAAAATTTCTGATTCAAGCTCTTTCAAATCAACATCAAGTTCAAAAAGGATATTTCTTATAAAATCACCTTTTCTTAGAAGAGCAAGAAGTAAATGTTCAGTTTTTATTTCATCTTCACCTAACTCTTTTGCAATATTTTCTGATTCTAAAATGACCTCTTCAGCCTCACCAGTAAATTGATCTGTTAAAATAGTTGGTTCTGGAGTTGAAAAAAATTTTGAAAACTCATCTTGAAAAAAAGAGTCGAAAGGTGAGAATAAAGAGAATTGATCGTTTAAGTATCCCTGCTCTATCGCACAATTTTTACAAACATGCAAAACCTTTTTTTCACCATTAACTATTTTTGTAACTGTATAATCAGCTTCTCTTTCTTTACAAATATCACAAATCATTTCCTACCTCCTTAAAATTTATATTTTCGATTTCTTTTATCTTCTCAAATCTTCTTTTGTGTCTTCCTCCTTCAAAAGAGGATGTTAAAAAAGTATTAACAATATCAACTGCTTCTTGAATTTTTGTTGTTCTTCCACCTATACACAAAATATTTGCGTTATTATGAGTTCTTGCTAAACTTGCTGTATTTGTATCATAGCATAATGCTGCATAAATACCTTTAAATTTATTTGCAGTTATTGACATCCCAATTCCTGTTCCGCAAATTAATATCCCAAAATCTGCATCTTTTTTGATGATTAGTTCACAAACTTTTGTAGCAAAATCTGGATAGTCAACAGATTCAGTTGAGTTTGTCCCAACATCTAAAATGTCATATTCGTTACATAAAATTTTTTTTAAATTTTCTTTAAGTTCATAACCTGCATGGTCAGAACCAATTGCTATTTTCATAGTTATGCTCCTTTTATCTAAGAAATTGTTTTAAAAATATCTTCCTTTTTTATCTTCCCCTCTCTTAAAATATCTACTTTTCCATCAATAACCTGAACAACTGTTGATGGAGTTTTACCTAATTCTCCTCCATCAACAATAAAATCAACAATCCCATAAAAAATATCTTTTAATCCCTCTAAATTTTGAGGTGTTTCCTCTTTTGAGATATTTGCACTTGTAGTTGCAAGTGGAAAATCGATTAGATTAAGAATATCTATAACAAATTTGTTGTTGGGGATCCTAAAAGCTATTGTGTCAAATTTTTTCAATGAAACTTCGGGGCATCCTTCTTTCTTTTTTAATACTATCGTTATTTCACCTGGCATATATCTATCAATTATTTTTATTGCTAAGTCATCGACATATGCATACTTTTCTATCTCACTTTTATTTTTTACAAATAAAACAAGTGGCTTGTTAAAATCTCTTTTTTTAATTTTGTAAATCTTTTTAATTAAATTTTTATCTAAACAATTTGCACATAAACCATAAATAGTATCTGTAGGAATAATGCCTATGCCACCGTTTTCAAGAATCTTTTTTATTTTTTCTAAATTTTCTTTACTTGGATTAAAAATCATTGTCTCTTTTAAAGTCTCTTTCTCTCCAAATTTTGATTCAATACCATATCTTAATCTATTAATGTTATCTTTATGTCTATAAATTCCAAGAAGAGATAAAAAAATTGATAAACATGCTAAATCATAATTTTTAAAAATTAATAAAACAAATGGTGCAAACAAAAAAGAAATTATTGATGAGAGTGAAACAAATTTTGTTAAAGCAAGAACTGAAATAAAAATCAGAACTTCAATAAAAGCAACAGTTGGGATTAAACCAATGACAACTCCAAAAGTTGCAGCAACTCCTTTCCCGCCTTTAAATCCTAAAAAAATAGAGAAATCATGACCAATAACTCCAGAAAAACCCATAAAAAAAATTGTATAAATATCAAAATGAAAGATATATCTTCCAATTAAAACCGGTAAAAGTCCTTTAGATAGATCAAAAATTCCAGATATTATGGCTGTTGATAGGCCAGCGATTCTTAAAACATTAGTAGCACCTATATTTCCACTGCCAACTTTCCTTATATCAATTCCCTTTTTCTTTTTAACAAAAATAAATCCAAAAGGTATTGAACCATATAAATATGAGAGTAAAAGCAAAATAACTTTTAACATAATAAACCTCAATTTAATAATAACAAAAAAATTACTATTTAAAATATCTTTAGTCCATACCAATATCTTCTCAACTCAATATTTTATAAAGATATCTAAATAAAAATATGATAGAATAATTTAAGTGGAGGTTTTTACTATTTGGAAAAGATTTGGAAACTTTCAATAGAAGAAGTCTTAGAAAAGTTAAAAGTTGATTTAGAAAAGGGTCTCTCAAAAGAAGAGGCAGAAAATAGATTAAAAATTTATGGATTTAATGAATTACCTGAGAAAAAACCAAAATCAATTTTTACAAGAATTTATAATCAGATAAAAAGTTTACTTGTATTGATATTAATTTTTTCTGCAATCATATCAATAATTCTTTCTGAATGGATAGATGGAATTGCAATAATCGCAATTATTGTAATAAATGCATTTATTGGAATATATCAGGAAATAAACGCAGAAAAGAGTTTAAAAGCACTTAAAAAAATAGCAGCACCAACAACAAAAGTAAGAAGAGATGGGATGATAGTCCAAATTCAAACAAAAGATGTTGTCCCTGGAGACATTATTATATTTGAAACTGGAGATAAAATAGGTGCTGATTTAAGAATAATAAGCCAGAAAAATTTGAAAGTCGAAGAAGCTTTTTTAACTGGTGAATCATTTCCTGTTGAGAAAAATGAGAAGGAGATAGATTTAGATGATTTACCAGTACATAGTAGAAAAAATATAATTTTTTCTGGTTCAACAGTAGTGTATGGAAGGGGAGAAGGAGTTGTTTTTGCAACAGGTGTTAATACAGAAATTGGAAAAATTGGGAAAACTCTTGGAGAGATGGAGGAAAAGAAAACTCCACTTGAAATTAAATTAGACCAACTTGGAAAAACCTTGGGGATAATTTTTCTTATTGCGTGTATTGCTGTTTTTATCCTTTCAATGTCAAGGGGAATTGCATTTATAGATGCCTTTATGACAGCAGTTGCCCTCGCAGTTGCAGCAGTCCCAGAAGGACTTCCAGCAGTTGTTACAATTGTTCTTGCAATTGGAGTAAGGACAATGGCATCAAAAAGGGCTATAGTTAGAAATCTATCTTCTGTAGAAACTCTTGGATCTGTAACAACAATTTTAACTGATAAAACAGGAACTTTAACTAAAAATGAACTGAGAGTATCTGAATATTATATATATGGACCTGAAAAATTTTTCTATCTTGCTATGACTTTATGTAATGATGCAAGAATACAAGAAGGTGGAAAAAATTATGGAGACCCAACTGAAATTGCCCTTCTCTATTTTACGCTTGATAAGGGATTTATTAAGGAAAAGATAGAAAAAGAATTTATAAGAATTGATGAAATACCTTTTGATTCTGATAGAAAAATTATGACAACGATAAATACCAATGGTAATGACAAATATGCTTTCAGTAAAGGTGCGCCTGAAATTCTTTTAAAAAGTTGCTCTTATTACATTCAAGAGGTTGAAGTTAGACCAATTGAAGAGATAATTGATGATGTTCTTGAAAAAAATGAAAGGATGGCTAAATCAGGTTTAAGAGTTTTAGGGGTTGCTTATAAACTTCTTAAAAATGATGACAAAAAAGAGGATATTGAAAAAGATTTAGTATTTCTTGGACTTGTTGGTATGGAAGATACTCCAAGAGAAGAGGTATTCTCAGCAATAGAAGAAGCAAAAAGAGCTGGAATTAAAGTTAAAATGGTAACTGGCGATCATAAAGTAACAGCATTAAGTATCGCAAAAAGACTAAATATATCTAAAGATGATGATGAGGCAATAGAAGAGAGCGAAATAGATGAAAATGTGGCTTTAGATATTTTGGTGAATGAAAAAAATGTTTTTGCTCGAGTTTCACCACATACAAAATTAAAACTTGTTGAAGCTTTGAAAAATAAAGGAGAAAAAGTAGCTGTAACAGGTGATGGAATAAATGATGCTCTTGCTCTGAAGAAAGCTGATGTTGGTATTGCTATGGGCATAACTGGAACAGATGTTTCAAAAGAGGCATCAGATATTGTTCTAACAGATGATAATTTTGCAACAATTGTTACTGCAATAAAAGAGGGAAGAAGAATATATTCAAATATTAAAAAAGTTGTTATGTTTCTTTTAAGTTGTAATATTGGAGAGGTTTTAATTATTCTTACTGCGACATTATTTAATCTTCCAATCCCATTTAAACCAATTCATCTTTTATATATAAATTTGATTTCAGATGCATTCCCTGCCCTTGCTCTTGGTGTTGAACCAGAAGAAGAGGGAATAATGGATATGCCACCAAGAAAAGCAAATGATAAAATATTGGATAATGATAATATGTTTAGAGTTTTTTTTAGTGCTGTTGTTGAAACATTTGTAACTATCTTTGCATTTATGAGTATTTTAAATAATGGTGGAACATTAGTTGAGGCCCAAACAACTGCTCTTGTAACTTTAATATTATCAGAACTATTTAAAGCATATTCAAATAAAACTGAATTTAAGCCAATTAAACTCAGAAAACTTTTTAACAATCCATTCCTTAACTATTCTGTTCTCGTTTCATTACTAATAACAATTTCGATTATCTATATACCATTTTTTGATAAAATTTTTTATCTCTCTCCTTTAAAATTTAAATTCTTCGAATATCTTCCACTTTCTCTTTTACCAGCAATTAGTTTTGAGATTTCAAAATTATTTTCTTTATCATCAATCAAAAATAATTTTAAAAATAATCATAAGGAAAATTCCTAATAATATAAATAGAGTTTTTATTAAATTATCCTTTAATGAAACTTTTTTGTGTAGCTCTGGTATCAAATCAGTTAGAGACAGATAAAGAAAATTACCAGCAGTTAAACCAGCAATAAATGGTATTAAACTTTTAAATTTCACTAACATAAAATATCCGAAAATTCCACCTAAAATCGCTGTTAATGATACAAGAAAATTTAACCTTAATGCTTTTTTAGGATTTAAACCACCATAAATTAAGATACCATAATCTCCGAGTTCTTGTGGTACTTCATGAAGAATAACACTAAGTGTTGTTATAAATCCAAGTTGAAAATTTATAAGAAATGTTGAAGCTATTAGTGATCCATCTATAAAATTATGAAGAGAATCTCCTAAAAGATTCAGTGGAACAAAGGTGTGTTCTTTACAATCAATATCATGACAATGTCTCCATTTCAAATAGGTTTCAAGAATAAAGAATAAAAAGATACCAAAAATAACTGAATAGATTGAATTAAAATTTTCATTTATAGCTTCGGGTAAAAGATGAAGAAGTGCAGAAGTTATCAATGCTCCAGTTGAAAAACTCACAAGAATAAACGAAACCCTTTTTAACTTCTCAAGATCTTTATTTAAGAAAAAAATACCAACTAAAGAGACAAAACTACTTAAAATATTTCCTATTAAAATATAAATAAAAATCATAATATAATTAATACAAAATTTTTATAAAACAATCAAACTATTTTTTCATAAAATTTTTTATTAAATCAAGAACATAATCAATATCATATTCTGTATGTTCATAAGTTATCTGAAATCTTATTGTATCTTCCCCTTTTGGAACTATTGGATAATTCAGTCCTGTTGCAAGAACTCCATTTTTTTTAAGAAACTTTACAAGGTTTTTAGTTTTTTCTGTATCTTTTAAAATAACTGGAACAATTGGATGCTCGCTTTCAACTGTCTCAAGGTTTAATGATCTTATTCCATCTCTAAATTTTTTGGTTAAATCTCTTACATTTTTTATCATACTTTTCCCTGAATCACTATCAACTATATCAATTGATTTAATTGCTGCGTTTGCTTCTCCAGGTGTTATTGGATTTGTATATATATAAAGAGGGGCTTTTTCTCTTAAATAATCTGTCAAAACTTTATCAGTTGCCGCATAACCACCATTAATTCCAAAGGCTTTTCCTAAAGTTCCAATAAGAATATCTACTTTTGAATTTGTGTACTCCTCAACCCCTCTCCCACTATCACCAAAAATTCCGACACCATGAGAATCATCTGCGATTAAAATAATTCCTTCTTCAAATTCATTATTATATTTTTTTGTTAATGCTGATAGTTTATCAATTGGAGCATAATCTCCCCTCATACTAAAAATTCCATCTGTAATTATCAAAACTCTTTTACATTTACCAATAAAACTAACTATTTTCTCTTCACACTCTTTTATATTTAAATGTTTATAAATATCTTTTTCTTTTGGCTTTGAAAGTTTAATGGCATTTATGATACAGTTATGATTCAACTCATCACTTATTACAATTGTTTCTTCATCTATTAGAGAGTAAAGTGTTCCAAGAACACAACTGTAGGCAGAACTAAAAATAATTGAGTCTTCTTTGTTATGAAATTTTGCAATTCTTTTCTCAAGTTCTTTATGATAAATGTAAGTTCCACTGATAAATCTTACAGCGCCAGGGCCTGCTCCAAATTTTTTAATTGCTTCTTCTTCATTCCTTTTAACATCATCATTTAAACCAAGAGCAAGATATGAATTTGAGTTCATTCTTATATACTCTTTATTCTCTTCTCCCTTTAAAATATATCTATTTCCCTTTTTTCCATCACCTTTGATAATTTTAACAATTATATCTTCTTCTCTTCTGATTATTCCTTTTTCATCAATCTCTTTTAAATCTTTTGTTAATTTTGTTTTTATTTTTTCAAGAGGCATCTTTTTTCCTTTCAAAAAAAATTTTTGCTGGGTTATTTTCGCCTTTTTTAGTTTAAGTACCCAGAACCCAGCAGGCGAATTTGGGCACCAAAAAATTAAATCAATTTTTTACTCAACTTCTCAATCATATCTTTAACCATATCATTAAAGTTATATTTTGGTTTAAACCCCCACTCTCTTTCAGCACAACTACTATCAACACTTTTAGGCCATGAATTTGCAATGCTCTGTTTCACCTTATCAATCTCATAATTCATCTCAAATTCAGGTATATATTTTTTAATCTCTAAATATAAATCTTTTGGACAAAAACTCATACTTTGAATGTTGTATGATGCTCTATGAATTAATTTATCTGAATCAGCTTCCATTAAATTGTGTGCTGCTTTAATTGCATCTGGCATATACATCATAGGAAGGTATGTATCTTCTTTTAAGAAACATTTGTATTTTTTATATTTTATTGCTTCATAAAAAATTTCAACTGCATAATCTGTTGTACCCCCTCCAGGTGGGGTGACATAAGAAATTAAACCAGGGTATCTTACTCCCCTTGCATCAACTCCAAATTTATTGAAATAGTATTCACAAAGAAGTTCCCCAGTAAGTTTTGTAATTCCATACATTGTTGTAGGTCTTAATACTACCTCTTGCGGTGTATTTTCTTTCGGAGTTGTTGGTCCAAAAACAGCTATTGATGAAGGATAAAAAACCTGACATTTATAATTTTTTGCTATCTCAAGAATATTGATGAGAGAGTCCATATTTACTCTCCATGCATCAAGTGGATTTTCTTCTCCTTTTGCTGAAAGTATTGCTGAAAGATGATAGATAGTATTTATGTTAAATTTTTTTACTACTTCATCAATTTCAGAATATTTCATAGTATCAAGAAAGATAAAAGGACCTGAATTTTTTAACTCTTCACTTGGCTCTCTCTTATGACCAGCAGCAATAACATCCTCATTTCTATAAATTTCTCTTAAATAGAGTGTGAGTTCTGAACCTATCTGACCTGTTGCTCCTGTTATAAGTATTTTCTTCATAAATCCTCCAATTCTATAAAAACATTTAACCATTTAAAATTATATTAAACCAATCTTATAAGTCAAGGCTTGGGATTAGGTCTTGCAATAACACATTTTCAAGTAGTAATTTGATATTATTTCCAAAAATTTCAGAAAATTATTATATAATTAGATTTGAAAAAAGAAAATAGGAGGATTGATATGATTGATTATGAAAAATTGGGAGTTTTTTATATTGGAAGACCATATAATCTTGTTGAAAAGAAACCTGAAGAAGGTCTGATACTTTATGATTCAAAAGATTTAGTTACTCATGGTGTCTGTATAGGTATGACAGGAAGTGGAAAAACTGGCCTTTGTATCGATATATTAGAAGAAGCAGCGATTGATAATATTCCAGCAATTGCAATAGACCCAAAAGGAGATATAACAAATTTACTTTTAACTTTTCCTAATTTGTCACAGGAAGAATTTTTACCTTGGGTGAATGAAGATGATGCAAGAAAAAAAAATTTAACAGTTGAAGAATACGCAAAAGAACAAGCAGAATTATGGAAAAAAGGTCTTGAATCATGGGGTCAAAGTGGTGAAAGAATAAAAAGGTTAAAAGAATCAGCTGATTTTGTTATATTCACACCAGGAAGCAATGCTGGAATCCCAATATCAATATTAAAATCATTTGCAGCACCACCTCAAGCAATAATTGAAGATAGTGAACTTTTAAGAGATAGAATTATCTCTTTAGTGACAAGTTTATTAGGACTTCTTGGCAAAGAGACAGACCCGATAAAAAGTAGAGAGCATATTTTATTATCAACAATTTTTGAAAATGCTTGGAAAAAAGGTATTGATCTTGATTTATCTACCTTAATTTATCAAATCCAAAAACCACCAGTGACAAAGATTGGGGTTATGGATATTGAGAATTTTTACCCATCTAAAGATAGATTTGAATTAGCGATGTCCTTAAACCATCTTCTTGCAGCACCTGGATTTAACCTTTGGTTAGAAGGAGAACCGCTTGATATAGGTAAAATTCTATACTCTCCAAGTGGTAAACCAAGAATTTCAATATTTTACATTGCACATTTAAATGATGCTGAAAAAATGTTTTTTGTTTCATTATTATTCAACCAGATACTTGCATGGACACGCTCTCAATCTGGAACAACAACCTTAAGAGCAATTGTTTATATGGATGAAATTTTTGGATATTTTCCTCCAGTTGCAAATCCTCCATCAAAAGCACCACTTCTTTCTCTTCTTAAAACAGCTCGTGCTTTTGGTGTTGGAATTCTTCTTGCAACACAAAACCCTGTTGATTTAGATTATAAAGGTTTATCAAATGCGGGCACATGGTTTCTTGGAAGATTACAAACAGAAAGAGATAAGGCAAGAGTTCTTGATGGCCTTGA
>JAAYUH010000216.1 GCA_012517755.1 bacterium
GGAATCCAGTTTTTTTATCGGTAATATTGATTCCCACTTCCGTGGGAATGACGGTGTTTTTTGTCATTCCCGTGAAAAACGGGAATCCAGTTTTTCCATTTTTAATCCCTACCATTCTGTCATTCCCGTGAAAACGGGAATCCAGTTTCTCTATTTTTAATCCCTCCATTTTGTCATTCCCGTGAAAACAGGAATCCAGTCCTTCCATTTGTAATCCCTCCATTTTGTCATTCCCGTGAAAACGGGAATCCATTATTTTTATTTTGTCATTCCCGTGAAAACAGGAATCCAGTTTTTTTATCGGTAAATATATTCCCGCTTCTGCAGAAATGACATATATGAGGCAGAAATGACGGTTTAGATGACTTTTTAGAGACCTCTAAAAGTTAAATTTATTATTCATATCTTAATGCTTCAACTGGACTTAAATTAGCTGCTCTTTTAGAAGGAAAGTATCCAGCAACAATACCTATAATAATTGCAAAAATTATTGCAAAAACAACAAGATAAAATGGCGCAACAACATTTATTTTTAAACCCTGCATCATATACGGAGATATAAGTGTAATAATAAAATTGAGTAAATAAGAGAGGAGTACTCCACCTACACCACCAAAAAAACCAAGTGATGCAGCCTCAAGAAGAAACATAATTAAAATATCACCATTTGATGCTCCAATTGCTTTCATAATTCCAATTTGCCTTGTTCTCTCATAGATTGACATTGTCATAGTATTTACAATGCCAACTCCTGCAACTATTAAAGAGATTGCTGCAATACCACCTAAAATGAATTGTAAAATTATAAAAACATTTGAGATTGCTTTTATTATTGTTTGAACAGAAATTGCTGTAAAACCAATATCCTGAATTTTTTCACTAACATATTCAACACTATTCACATCTTTAACCTTAACAATTGCTCTTGAATAACCTGTAACATCTGGATTTATTGATGAATTTGACATCCATTCTCTCATTGATATAACTGTATTTATTGGTGCATAAACATTATAATCTTCTAAAGATCCTTTACTTTTCAAAACCCCTACAACTTTAAATATATATGATTTTTTTTCTATTTCTCCATTTATAAATCTTTGTAATGTTACTTTTAAATTTTTTCCATAAATATCTACTTCCAATTCTTTATTTGTATTTTTATCAACAAAATTTTCACCAAATTTCGCTCCAACAATTACAGAATATTTATCACTATTTGTAAAATATCTACCTTTTTCAAGTTCACCTGAAATATACTTTATTTTGTTGGGTGATAAGCCAGTTAAACTTGCGACACTATACCCTTTGCCTAACTCAAATTTTAAATTGTTGAACTCAAAAACTGGAGACATTGCTTCGATACCATCTATTTTTTCAATTTTTTCCAAATTTTCTTTATCAAGGATTTTTATAATAGAATCGATATTCCTTATTGTCATATTCTGCATCTCTTCTAAATTGATACTTGACGGAAATACTGTAACTACCTTAATATCACCAGATGATTCAATCTGTTCAACAACACTTCTGTTAAGAGCAATACTTATAGAAATTAAAGTTA
Source organism: bacterium (assembly GCA_012517755.1). Classification (GTDB taxonomy): domain Bacteria; phylum Caldisericota; class Caldisericia; order B22-G15; family B22-G15; genus JAAYUH01. Next base: position 1,565 of record JAAYUH010000216.1, read on the forward strand.
CAATAGCAGCTACACCAATTAAAACGCCAATTGATGTTAAAATTGTTCTTGTCCTTGACCTACCTAAATTTCTCAAGACAATTTTTATTGAATCATTTATTCTCATTTTATTTTCCTAAACCAAAAATCGAAAGAATAAACCTCCATATTCTTTGCCAAAAACTAAGTTTCTCACCTTCTTCTTTTTCACTTATTTCGACTACCTTTATTTTGAAATCTTTTTTCTCGATAATGACATTATTTGAATCATCAACATATTGAACCTTTAAAGTTAAATTATAATCTCCAATATTATCAAAAACCAATTCTGCTTCATAAATTTCTGAAATTCCAGGATCTATTGTGCCAATAAATCTATCAACTCCTCTAATAGGGGTTCCTTCAAGCGAAACAAGGACTCCATTTATTGGAAATTTCCCTAAATTTGCAATTTCGCATGAAATAATAAATTGTTCACCTTTATTAACCAAATCAGGGTATACTAAGTTGAAAATAGAAATGATAGGTTTTCTTAAAATCATTACACCTATTGTTGATGTTTGAGAGTAACTATTTCCAGAAGAATCTTCATAAGATAATGTAAATAAAAGATTATAATTTCCTGATTCAGCATCTGGAGAGATGATGAATTTGAATTTCGAATTTATAGAACTGAAACTTTGGATTATTCTTGATGAATTTATATTTGACATTGAAACTGGTGAAAATGGGTAGAGAGAATTAGAATTCTCAACTTTTTCAATCTTATGTATTATGTTATAACCAATCTCTTTTGATATATTTGTTAATGTATAACTAATTTCAAAATTATCACCAGGTTTAAGAGAATTTGGAGTTATTATGTAGGATGACAATATAATATTTAAATTTTTTGATGGTTCACTTTTCTGAACAACAACTCCAATTTTTTGTGTATCAGCGAAAGTTTTATCGTTCTCATAATATATTTTAAAAATTAGGTTATAAACTCCATCTTTAGCATCTTTTGATATATTTAAATTTATATTGAATTTTTTTTCTTCATCAACTTTAATATTTCCAAGGTAAATCAAACTTCCTGAATCAATCAAACTAAAGGGATACAAATCAGAAGAACTTCCAACACCTGCAAATTCTATTTTGCAGTTATTTGCTATTTTACCTCCACTATTTAATATTGAAAAGCTCAATTTAAAAGATGAATCAGGGGATAATAATTTAGGTTCAAAAGAGACATTTTTGATAGTTAAATTTGGTTCATCACTTTTTTCTTTTTGTGAAATATAAATACTCACCCTTTCATTTTTTGAATAATCCTTAGAAGTTATATCCTTATAACCAATTGAAAAATTTATATTATATACTCTATTATCTTCACAATCTTCACTTACTTTTATTGAAAAAACAAAATCCCTCTTTTCTTTAATCTTAATCTCATCTAAATACAATGTACCTGCTCCAGATATCATTGAAAATGGATATAAGGAGTTTGAATTTTCAACATTTTCAATTTTTACTCTCACACCTTTTGCATCAAATCCACCAATATTTTCAAAAGTTAGTTTTAAATTGAATGAATCTCCTAGTTTTATTATCTCTTTATCCGTAGTGTAAGTTGTAAGAATTAAATCGGGATTATCTGTAACTATTAAAATTCCAATACTCTTTGTTTTAGAATAGCTAACATTTTTTACATCATCATATTCAATTTTGAAAATCATTGAATATAATTTTCCTATGGCATTTTTATCAACATAAAAATAAAAATTATGACTATAATCTTCATTACTTTTTAAACTATTCAAAGAAAGCATACCCTCATCTTTCAGTGAAAAATATTTTAAACCACTTTCTCCTTCTATATTTGATGGGTAAATTTTTACATTTTTAGCATCCAAAATACCAGAGTTAGAGATTTTTATTGTTAAAATAAAATCACTTCCAGGTATTATTTTATCTTCACTCAATTTATATGAAACAATATCAATATCTGCCTTCTCCTTTTTCTCCTGTACATAAATCCCAATAATTTCACTTCCATCATAATTTATTCTATTTTCATCTTCATATGTGAATGTGAGTATAAAATTGTAATTTCCAGAAGGAGTATTATCATTTACAAGAAAGTTCATTGATAAACCTTTTACTCCATTTTTTTCAATCTTATCTAAATAAACAACATTTCCAGATTTTACTGGTGAAAAATATTGGAGAACCTCTTTCCCTTCTATTTTTTTAATCTCAAATTTAATATTATTTGCAACTTTCCCGCCTATATTTTTTATAAAAATTTTTAACTCAAAAGTATCTCCAGCTGAAACCTCAGATGGTTCTGTTTCAAAATGATCAATTGTTAGAAGAGGTCTATTCTCA
>JAAYUH010000217.1 GCA_012517755.1 bacterium
AGAATTATCTTCTTAAAAACATTACAAAATTATTTTAAAATCACTTTCTTACAAAAACTAAAACATTGTTTAAAAGTCTACCAGGATAAGTTATATATTTACCATTTAAATATAGGGCAGATGAAGCTCCACCATCAAGATTCATAGCATAGTAACAACCTAAATATTTCATAACCTCTGCAAGTTTTGATATTGTTATATTTGGACAGGTAACTAAAACTAAAGTACCATCATTTTTAACACCAATTGCACTTCTTTGCCCTTTAAGTGATAATATCTTTTCATTATCAAAATCTTCAAGAACAGGGTTAAAATCAACTCTACCATTTATAACTAATGCTGGACCACAACCCATTGCAAGATATGAATCTTTTAAAAGCGAGTTTAAATTATTGCCATAATTATCAAAAAAATCAAAGTCATACCAAATTTCTCTATTTATCAAAAAATTTTCTATTTTATTATCATTGATATAAACTCCCTTCATTAAAATTAAATATCCATTATTTGGAATATAAACATCACCAAACCAAACAACATTTTTTATAACTCCATTCTGAACTGTAATCACTGGAAAATTATCTGCTCTTACTACATTTCCCCATTCTTTTGTATATATAACAACATCGTTGTTATCAGGAGTATGATTTATTTTATTTATATAAAAATTCTGTACTCTTTGAGAATCTGGTAATTTTAGATAACCATTGAATTTTATATTTACCCGATTCATAATAACCTTCATATCTTTTGTAAAGAACATCACAGCTCTATTTCTTGTTATGTGAAGAATTTTGCCATTATTTATAAAAAATCCATAAGGTTCATTTGAATCTTTTTGATTTTCATCTGTATTAAAAAATGCTCCGTTTATTGCAACTACTGCTCCTGATCTTTCAACAATTGATTTGAAATCTTCTCTTCCATTTATTTTATTCTTTGCTAAAACTATCCTTGGTTCAAGTTCAAGAAGAGTTGAATATGGAATCTTGACAACATTTACATTATAATCATATATTTTTTGATATTTATAATCAATTTGAATATTTTTACTTTTTTCTTTTACAATTATCTCTATATTATTATAGATAATTCTTGCATACATATAAGAAGGGTTCCACTCGACATAGGCACCCATACTTTCACCTACAAATCTTAAAGGAATATATGTTCTACCCTGCACTATCTCAGGTGCAACATCAAGTATTAAAACATTATCATTAACCATCGCATATTTATAGTTAACTCTCATAATAATTACAGTGTCATTTAACCTAATTTCTATGGATTGCGATTCATCATACCAATAAATTTCTGCTCCAAACTCCTCAAAAACACCCCTTAATGGAACCAAAAATCTACCATTTTTTATATAACCATAAAAAATCTTTTGAGATTCAATTAAATTAGAATTGATAGATATAAGAAAAATTATAAAAATTAAAATTGTTAAAGTTTTAACTATTTTTTTCATTTTATAATTATAAAAATTATATCATAGTTTTATAAAAAATAATATTGATTAAAATTTATAACTCTTTTTTCTGTTTAATGAATTTTGAATACCATTCATCATATTCTTCTTCTGATACTATATGAATCTCAAAAGGATTTACAAATCCAATTATTCTTCTTAATTCAGCAATAATTTCAGATTTATCTCTTACAAAAAGTGATTCTCCCTTTTTTATCACTAAAATATCTATATCACTATTTGGTCCGAAATTTCCAGTTAAATAGGAACCAAAAAGATATATTTTACTATCATCTCCAAATTTTTCTTTAAAAAATTTCTTAATTATATTTAAATAATAATCTAAATTTTTTAAATATTTTTCTCTCTCCTTAAATCTTTCCAATAATAAATCAAAATATCTCATTTCTTTTCAATTATATCTATTAACTCTTGAACAAAATTTATCATATCCTCAATTTGATCTTTAAAAAAAGTAGAAGGTAAATATCTACTTTCAATATATGCTACTTCTAAATCTATAATTGTTTTTTCATATCTTTTAATAATTTCATCAATTTTTCCTGAATCTTTTACTAATTTTTTATAATCATTTAATAATTTGGATATTTCATGAGTTTTCTCAAAATCTCCCAATTTTTTCCAAATTGCATATTTCAAAAGAAGTTGAGATGCCTGCTCTAAATTAAAAGCAGATAAATCAAATTCTTCTCTATTATATAGTTCAACTGCATTTTTATAAAATCTTAATCCTCTATCTTTTAAAATCTCTCCAGATTTCATATTTAAATTATATTATCATAAATTGTGTAATTTGTTAAAAATTTCCTCAATATCTTCTATTGTATCAATATCACTGGGCAATTTATCATCTCTTATTCTTAAAATTCTTGCAAATCTTAGGGCATATCCACTTTCATATTTACTGCTTCTTTGTATATCTTCAAATGCAACCTCTACAACAATTTCTGGCTTTACCCTAATTCCACCATCAATATCTTCAATTTTTATATTAAGTAATCTCTCTGTCATCTCTTGGAATTCTTTATCAGTCAAACCCTTAAAAGTTTTCCCGAGTGGTAAATATTTATTCATATCTTTTGACAAACAATAGAGCATATAATCTGAAAGCCAATTCATTCTCCTACCATATCCCCAGAATGCTTCAAGTATAACCAAATCAACTGTTAAAACCTTCTTCAACTTTAACCACAATTTTCCTCTTTTTCCACCACTATAAATTCCATTTAAATCTTTAATCATAATACCTTCAAAGCCATTTTTTACTGCTTCGTCATAAAAATTTTTAACTTCATCAATATCATCTGTAATCAAAAATTTAACTCTATTTAATCCATCTTTTATCTTTTCTAAAAATTCCATCCTTTTTAAATATGGTAAATTTGTTAAATCCTCACCTTCAAGATATAGAATATCAAATAGATAAATATCAAGAACACAATAATCATCCTTATCTTCTTTAAAAATTTTACTCATCAATATTTGAAAAGGCAAAAGTTCTTTTTTATCATTAAAGCCTATAAGTTCACCCTCTAAAATAATTTCATTTATATCTTTAAGATTATCTTTTATCTTTAAAACAATTGATGGAATTTTTTCTGTAATATCATTCAAGTTTCTTGAGAAAATTTTGACAGAATCTCCCTTTTTATGAATTTGAACTCTTATACCATCATATTTATATTCAATCGCTATATTCTTTTTATTTTCAGAAAAAATCTCTTCAAAATTTTCAACTTTTTCAGCAAGCATCATTGGTATAGGTTTTAAAACCTCTATCTTGAATTCACCTTTTCTAAAATTTTCAATTAAGTTTTTGAAATTTCCTGATTTTAAAAAAATTTCATTGAAATCTTTCTTATCAATATCATAAAATTTTGATAGTGCTTTTTTGAATAGACCCTCTTTTATACCTCCTCTCATTTCTCCTATGACTATCTTTGTAAAATATTTTGCTTCAATATAAGAAAGATTATTAAATATTTTCTTTAATTTTTCAATTCTTAAATTTCTAACACCTTTTCCTTTTAAATTCTTAAACCCCTCTATCTCTTTATAAATATTTATTAAATTGAATTTAGATGGCTCGATCTTATCATTAAATATAAAAACTTCTTTTACCCATTGTCCAAAATCTTCAGCATTTATATTTTTAGGAATATTGTTTAAAAATAGTTCATTAATGGCATCAAATATTGTATTTATTCCTATATTCAAATCTTTTTTTGTAAAATTTTCAAATTTTCCCAAAGAGAGTTCTATAAACATTATTAATTCTTCAGAATCCAATTTAAAGAATGTATCATTTAAGATATCTATAATCTCATTTCTTTTCTTAATTTTAGAAAAGGTGAATTCAAGATAGAGGTTTTAAAGCCTATACCAATGATGCTTGCTGAAAAAGTTGAAAATTTCGAAGAGATTTTTTCTGAAAATAAAAAGAAAATAGCGATTGAATATAAATATGATGGTATAAGAGTTCAAATTCATAAAAAGGGAGATTCTGTCAAAATTTTCTCAAGAAACTTGAATGATATTACAGAAAAAATTCCATCAATTGTTTTAAAGATAAAAGATAAT
>JAAYUH010000218.1 GCA_012517755.1 bacterium
AAAATATTTATAAAATAGATTTTACAACATATAAATGAGATAAAATTAATAGAAATTAAAATATCTATTGAAATAGAAAATATTATAAAACGGGATTGCTGAAATTGTCATTCCAGCACCATTTGTCATTCCCGCGAAAGCGGGAATCCAGTTCCTCTCTTTTGTCATTCCCGTCCCCGCTTTCGCGGGGAAAACAGGAATCCAGTATTTCTATAAATAATATAGATTTCTGCTTCCTTTAGGAATGACAGTCGGATGACTTTTTCAGAGACCTCAAAATATATTTCACAAAATATAAATGAGATGAAACTAATAGAAATCAAAAAATTTTCTTTTCTTCCCACTCATTTCTTAAAATTCCCATTTTTATTCTATCGTAAAAAATACCATTTATTTCACAACCTTTCCTTATTCTTGCTTCCTCGATAAATCCAAGTTTTTCTCCAACTTTAATCATAGCTTTGTTTCCTTCCCAAGTTCCAAAACCTAAGCGAGTTAATTTTCTCTCATTAAAAAGATAATCTATCCACAAATATAAAGCTTCTGCACCAATTCCTTCCCCCCAATATGAATCCTCAGGAATATCTATACCAATTTCAGTCATATGAGGATCATCTTCATCATAATATACAGTTACCCATCCAATATGAATATCATCTTTTAACTCTATTTCCAAAAAAGGATAAGGAGGTTTTCTATCTCCCTCGAGCCATCCTTTCCTCCAGTTAATAACATTATTTAATGGAGGACCCTTGTCCTTGTAGCATGGACCATCAAATTGATAAGCTTTCAAATCTTCTGAATTCCATCTTTCATAATCATCTAAATCTGACCATCTTGTTGTTCTAAGGTTAACAAGTTTTCCCTCTATTTTGAAGTAATTCATAATTTTTTTACCTCCAAGAGAAATTATCTTTGAAGAAAAATAATCAACTATCGTTTCTCATATTTATGTAAGCACATCTTATTATTTTTGTTCTTTAAAAGATTTACAGATAATTATAACTGCTATTTTAATTTATTTTTACTTCTTCTCTTTACGTGACCAACGAGCCTGCTGGGCTTTTTTAATATTTTTCATCCTGGCTCTCTTTTGGGCTTCTGTTGGCTTTTTACTCTCAGGTATATTGGGTCTATCTTGTGCTTTGAATATATCTCCCTTAATATGCATGGGCTTTGATTTTAGGGCTTCGATTATTTCTTTGGAATCAGCAGTATCAGCAATTAGCGTGTCACCTTCTATATGAGCATCATTTTTACTGATAAGCCATGCTTGTGTATCCCAAGACCCACTACTTCTTTTGCCAGCAAGGCGTATAATATGTCCCTTTTCTCCGACATCATGGTAGCGAAATGTTGTGAATTCCTCTTTTGGTCGTACAACAATTCGAAAATAATCACCTTCACCTTTTGCTCCTGGTTTTGCCCTCTTTCTCCCTTTAGGTTGAGCTAAAGAACGCTCCCGAGGTGTAATTTCTTGCCATTTCTGTTGTGCTTTTTTGATATTTTTCTTCGATGCTTTTTTCTGCTTCTCCGTAGCCATCTCACTTACCTCCTATTTTTAAATTTATTTTTATTAAAAATATTCTCAAAATGTTCTAAATTTCATATAACATTCCCAGTGTATACTATATTTTGAGATAGAAATGTTATAAAAAGAAGTTGTTAGTTTATTTCTTATATTTTGTGTTAGATAAAACTGATACCTTTCCAATTTTTTAACAGCCATTACTTCCATCTTTTTTCAAAAATTTTAATATTTTCACCAACTATTTCAAATATATTTCCATTATAGCACTCACTCACAATTTTTAATATCATCTCTTTTCCATAACTATTTTCAATGAACATTACAATAGTGCATCCCCACTGATATGATAGTGTTACATATTTTTCAACTTTTTCAATAATAATTATTTTAATCTGAATAGAATAATATTTTCCTTAAAAAATAGAAATTTACCAAGCTAATTTAAAATTTAACCTTTAGATTTTACATAATCATTATGAGTTTTTTAAAAAAATTTATACCTCTCATTGGACTAAAAATTAATGTTGGAATTTGGATATAATCTTTATTATTAATTACCAATCAATAACTGAAGTTATAACAGTTACTTCAAAAATCCCTATTAATATTTTTTGTTTTCATTATCAAAATTCTTTTCTTATAAGAAACAACCTAATCAAGTATATTAATACACCAATTATAAATGAGATACTGCAAAAAAAGTAAACATTAAAAGAAGAAAACAAACCTAAAAATGGATTGCCTTTAAATGGATAAAAAGGATTCATCTCTTCATATAAAAAAGCATCGAGTAAAATATGTGAAAAAACACCAAAAAATGAAGTTAGAATAATTTTTTTAAATGATGAATCCTGAGCCAATCTGAAAACACTCATTATTTTTTGTATCGGTTTTTTTAAAAAATATAAGATTGTAGCAGTTACAATTGCTATAATTGAACCACCTAAAAAGGTGTGCAAAAATCCATGAAGAGGCCAAGGTGCATTAAAAACAAAAACACAAAAAGGTTCAATATCAACTATAACACAGGAGATAAGTAAAGTTGGAAAATCAAAAATTTTAAAAAGGAATAAACCTATCCATGAACTTGGTCCCCAATGGAATGGAGTAAAAGGCGTTTTATTTACCCTCCATCGCTTCTCTGAATAGGTTTGGTATCTCGTCTCCAACTCCAATTAATCTTACAAGTTCAATTGTTGTTTCTCTATTTTTTAAAAAATCTTTAACTGTTTTATAAATTATCTCTGTTCCTCTTTTTTTAGGAAAACCAAAAATTCCACAACTAACTGCTGGAATTGAAATAGATTTTAAAAGATTCTCTGTTGCAACTTGAAGAGAGGATTCAATGGCTCTTTTTAGTTTATTTTCCTCATCTCCCTCTCCCCATACAGGGCCTACTGTATGAATAACATATTTGCAGGGTAAATTACCTGCTCTTGTTATAACTGCCTCTCCTGTTTTAAGTGGACCTCTTTTTTCAATTATTTTATTACTTTCAATCTGAATAATCTCCCCACCTTTTCTAACTATTGCTCCAGCGACTCCACCTCCATGAGAAAGGTGTCTATTTGCAGCATTAACAATGGCATCAGTTTTTTCTTCAGTTATATCGCCCATTACAACCTCTATTTTTTTCCCATTAACAATTTCCTCTTTTAAAACAACCATAAAAACTCCTCCTTATGAAAGAATAAAGTTTCCTAATGGTTTATATATTGGACCTTGTGGAGTTAATTTTGATTCAAAAAAAGTTATTTTATTCAAATATGATACTTTAAATTCACTCTTATCTTCCCTTAATATTTTTAAATCTTTTTCATCTATCCTCTCTTTTATTCTCCCGATAGTTAGATGTGCTTTAAAATCCTCTTTTTTTAGTCTAACAATTTTTGAAAATGGATCATAAAGTGTATCATATATCTCTTTAATTTCCTTTTCTCCTTCTTTGAGGTTATAAAAAATAACTCTTGGATTCTTATTATCAGGAAAGAAAGAAATATTATCGAACAATATTTTTATTTTTTTAAATTTCTCTTTTTTATCATCAATAATTTTTATAATCTCAACTGATTGCTTTTCTTCAATTTCTCCAAAGAAAAAAATTGTAAAATGTAAATTTTCTCTCTCAACCCATTTAACTTTCGAAGATATATTTTTTCTGAAATAATCGATTTTTTTACTTATATCTTCTTTAAGATTTTCGTCAATAGGCAAAGCAAGAAAAGTTCTCATATTGTAAATATTATAACATATTTCAATTTTTTTAATTGTGATATAATTTAATCTAATGAATTTTTTAGGAGGATAAAGAATGAGAAAAAAACTCAATAATTTCATACTAAAAGTTTACGAACTTCACCCAAATTTTTTATTTGTTGTAAATTTTATATTTTTCATATTAATTGTTGCTTTTATCGCCCCGTCACTAACATCAGATCCTGATTATATTTTGAGATTAAATTTAAGAACATTAAGAGAATTACATATAAATAATTTTAGTTTTATTAAATCGCCATTTATATACTTAATTTTTTCTATAATTTTTGCTTCACTTTTTTATGTAGGAAATATCTTTTTATCCTGGATTGGAATTCCACTCTTTTTCATTATCTATTTCTTCCTTGAATTAACCGAAAATTTTACTCTTGTTTTTACAAAAATTGGTTCACAATCATTTTTGAATCTTCCTCTTAGTGAACATAAAGGTTTTTCAGTTTTTCTATCGCAAATTCCTCATACCCTTTTTCTTTCCTTTGGTTATTTTATCTCACTTGTTGGAGCGTTAATTGTACTTCTTTCATTTACCACTTTCATTTATAGAATCTTTAAAAATAGATTTCCTAAAATAAAACCATTAAATGCAAAAATTATTGTTTTTATAGTAATTATAATAATTCCTCACATATTAGTATTGTATTTTATTTTAAGGCCCTTATTAAATGATATTAAACTTCTATCATTAACTGGCCCTCTTTATATAATTCTTATTGTTTATTTCTTTTCAATTGGAAACCATTTCTTCTCTTTAGTTGGAAGTGAAATTAAAAAATTTAAAGACTATAGACCAAGAGAGTATCTTGTAGAAAATCTAAAAAATGCAACATTCCTCGTTCCTTTTGGATTAATTCTTGTGATTATAGGAATCATTCTTGAAAATACTCTTTCTGTTAGGGTTCTTATGCCTTTACTCAATAAAATTAATGTAACTGGTATATCTTTAAATATTTTAAATATAGTAACAGCGATTCTATATGGTGCTTCAGTAATAGTTCCATTTTGGTATGTATTTTATAAATCTAAAAAGTGGTCAAAGGTGATTCTATCTTCTAAAAAGGAGGCAAAAAAGAAGAAAAAATGAAAAGAATAAAAAATATATTATTAATATTTGTAATTTTAATTTTTTTCTCATCTTTTATTCTCTCCTGTAGTGAAAAAGAGGTAATAAATGTATCAACTATAGAAAAAGAAAATAGAAAAGAAGCACCAGATTTTACTCTTTCAACTCTTGATGGAGGAGTTATACGACTATCAGGCTTTAAAGGGAAAGTCATTCTACTTGATTTCTGGACAGAATGGTGTGGTCCATGCAAAATAGCAGCACCGACTGTTATTTCACTTTATAATAAATATAAAGATAAGGGATTAAGGGTATTTGGAGTTAATCTTGATGATATAAAAGATATTGAAAAGGTTAGAAGTTATGTCAAAAACGAGGGGGTTCCCTATCCAATACTTCTTGAGGGCTTTCCTGCTGCCTCAAAATATGATGTTTCTGGAATACCAAAATTCGTTTTAATTGATAAAGATGGAAAAATTGCCTTTGAAGTTGTAGGAGCAGTTGATAATCTTGAATCTATTTTAACAGTTAACATTGAAAGTTTATTAAAAGAATAGGAGGTAGATTGATGATTTTAAAAGAGATATTAGAAAGACATAGTGTAAGAAAATATAAACAAGAGGAGGTTCCTGAAGAGCTAATTAAAGAAGTCATTGAAGCTGCAAGACTTGCACCATCAGCAAATAATAAACAACCATGGAAATTTATTGCTGTAAGAGATTTTGAAAAAAGAAAAAAAATTGGTGAGCCAACAACATGGGCAAAGTTCATTATGGATGCTCCAGTTTTGATAGTCGGATGTATAACAGATAAGAGTTTTAATATGGGTGGTTGGTATGATAGTGCAATTCTTGATATTGGAATTGCAATGGAACATATAGCCCTTCAAGCAACACATCTTGGACTTGGAACTTGTTGGGTTGGAGACTTTGATGAAAAACTTGTTAAAAAGGTCCTTAAAATTCCAGAAAATATTAGAGTTGCATCACTAATGACACTTGGCTATCCATTAGAGAATAAAATACCTGAAAAAAGAAGAAAACCTCTATCTGAAATTTTATCATTCGAAAAATTTTAGTTTTAAATAATTTTTTATGATGATAAAATTAATTTATGGGAAAGTTTATTGTTGCGGTATGTGGAAATATCGGAGTTGGTAAATCTACACTTGCAAAACTGCTCTCTAAAAGATGGGGTTATTCAATAATATCTGAACCACAAGATATAAATCCATTCTTAAAAGATTTTTATGCTGATCAGAAAAGGTGGGCACTTCATTCTCAACTTTTTTTTCTTATCCATAGATTAAAAATTTTTGAAGAGATTGAGAAATCTGATGATTCTTTTATAATTGATAGAACTATTTATGAAGATGCAGAAATTTTTGCAAAACAGCTGCTCAATAAAGAAGAGTATAAACTTTATCAGGAGGTATATAATTTGATATATAAAAATTTTCCAACACCAAATCTACTCGTATATCTATATGCACCAACTGAAGTTCTTTTAAAAAGGATAGGAGAAAGAGGAAGAAATTATGAAAAAAATATAAAAAAATCATATTTAAAAAAATTAAACGATGCGTACGAAAATTGGATAAGTAGCTACAATTTATCTCCTGTTTATAAACTTGATACAACTCAATTTGATATACACAACCTCTTTTCTGATCTTTCACACTTTATTGATGAGATAGAGAAATTTTTCTGGGAGGCAAAAAAAGATGTTAAAAGATAATGAATTATATAGGTTAAAAGAATATGAAATGGAGGCTTTTCTTTCCATTCTTCCTCCTTATGTTAAAAATGAACTTAGAAAATTGGATAAATGGGAGTTTTTAATCGAGGTTGTCCTTGATTTAGGAAGAAAACCAGAAGCAAGATTTGTTGATTCATTTAACTATCTATCAAATGATTTAATTACAAGAGAAGACATTGAATATGTGAGAAGTCGAATTGGTGAATTTGACAGAGACAATAGAGCAGGCATAGAAAGAACCCTTCACAGAATATCCTGTATAAAAAATAGAATGGGAAATATAGTTGGATTAACATTAAGAGTTGGTAGAGCAGTTTATGGAACAATTGATATTGTAAGAGATCTTTTTGAAACTGGGAAAAGTATTTTACTTCTTGGAAGACCAGGTGTTGGGAAAACAACTCTTTTAAGGGAAGCATCAAGAGTTTTAAGTGAAGAGTTACATAAAAGAGTAGTTGTTGTTGATACTTCAAATGAAATTGGAGGAGATGGTGATATACCACACCCAGCAATTGGTTCTTCAAGAAGAATGCAAGTTCCTTATGGAAGAACCCAAGCAGATGTAATGATTGAAGCGGTTGAAAACCATAACCCTGAATGTATCATAATTGATGAAATTGGAAGAAGAGATGAAGCTGAAGCATGTAGAACTATTGCAGAAAGAGGGGTTCAATTGATTGCTACAGCACATGGAAACACACTTGATAATCTTTTAATCAATCCAGTTTTATCTGAACTCCTTGGGGGAATAACTACAGTTATCTTAGGAGATGAAGAGGCGCAAAGAAGAGGAACCCAAAAAACAGTCCTTGAAAGATCTTCTCCTCCATCTTTTGATATACTCATTGAAATAAGAGATAGAGATACTCTTGCTGTTTATTATGATGTCGCAAAGGTTGTTGATAAATATTTAAGAGGTTATCCATTGAATCCAGAGATAAGGAAAAGAAAAGAGAGCGGAGAGGTTGAGATTAAAAAAGAGAGCGAGCTTGAAAAACTTCCAAAATATACACCTTTAAAAATATTTACTTATGGAGTTTCAAGAGATTATCTTGAACAAGGATTAAGATCAGTTGGTCTTGATTGGCAATTTGTTGATTCAATAGATGAAGCTGAAGTTTTGATTATGACAAAAAGTCAGGAAAAGAAAAGTGGAAGAATTGTGAACGAAGCGAAAAAAAGAGGAATTGAAATTTTCAAGATAAATTCAAATACAAAATCAAACATAAGAAAACTATCTTTAGAATTAAGAAATGCTTTTTTAGATAAGAAAAGAGATTACTTAAAAGAGATTGAACAGGGAGTTAGAGAAGTTTTATCAACAGGAAAACCTTACCCTCTCTATCCAGCACCAAGTCATATAAGAAAAATTCAACACAAAATTATAACAGAATTTGGTTTGAAATCTGAAAGCCAAGGAGAGGAGCCATTTAGATGCGTGATTATATTTCCAAAATAGGTGGATTTTTTATAACTTTTGAAGGTATCGATGGATGTGGTAAATCAACACAGGCAAAACTCCTTCAAGAAAATCTAAAAAATCTTGGATATGATGCTCACTGGACAAAAGAACCTGGTGGAACAGATATAGGAAATATGGTAAGAGAAATATTACTTAAATACAATCAGGAAATAGATGTACTTACAGAATTTTTACTTTTTGCATCAGATAGAAGTGCTCATGCAAAAGAATTAATAAAAGAACTATCGAAGGGAAAAATTGTAATTTCAGAAAGATTTAAGGATTCATCTGTTGCATATCAAGGTTATGGAGGAGGACTTTCAATAAATTTTATTGAAAGAATACATAGAGAAATAACAATAATTGAACCTGATCTTACAATTTTACTTGATATTTCTCCCCTTGTTTCTATAAAAAGAGTAAAAGCACCAGATAGAATTGAGAAAAAGGGAACTGATTATCTTGAAAGAGTAAGAAATGGTTACCTTATCCTATCAAAACTCTATAAAAATAGATATGTTATATTTGATGGAAGTAAAGAAAAAAATGAACTTAGTCAAGAGATACTTAAGGTTGTAGAAAATAAACTTAAAGCCTATTTCTTTTAAATGTTAATTTGGTGTCAAACACCATATTAACATTTCTAATTTTTTCTAATTATTATTATTGGAGTTTGAAAATCCTCATTT